>DAHVSI010000034.1 GCA_027324645.1 Castellaniella sp.
TGTGCTGACTGTCTGCCTGGGCAAAAGCACTTACGCCCGCTGCGGCATTATTGTCAATGTGACCCCGCTAGAGCCCGAATGGGAGGGCCACGTCACGCTGGAGTTTTCAAACACGACGCCCCTGCCTGCCAAGATTTATGCCGGCGAAGGCTGCGCGCAAATGCTGTTTTTTGAAAGCGACGAGGTCTGTGAGGTGTCGTATCGTGACCGGGGTGGCAAATACCAGGGCCAGCATGGCGTGACGCTGCCCCGCACCTGATGGGTGCGGGCGCAGCACACGGCGCCAGGCTGGTGGTGCCTGGTCAGTCTATGGTGTCCAGAACGTTCGAGATGGTGTCAAAAATCTGGTCAATCTGGGATTCTTCAATGATCAGTGGCGGCGAGACCGCCAGCGTGTCGCCGGTGTAGCGCACCATCAGGCCCTCGTCAAAGCACTTCTGAAATGCCTCGGCTGCGCGGGCACCTGGCGCATCCGGGCGTGGCTCGAGTTCAATACCTGCCACAAGACCCAGGTTGCGAACATCCTGTACATGGCGTTTGCCCGCCAGGGCGTGGGCGGCGTCTTCGAACCGGCCGGACATGCTGGCTGCCCGGGCGAACAGGTCCTCGCGTTCATAGATATCGAGTGTTGCCATGATGGCGGCTGTGGCCAGCGGATGCGCCGAGTACGTATAGCCGTGAAAAAACTCGATGCCGGTGGCCGCTGCCGCCAGAATGGTGTCGTGAATATTGCGTTGCACGGCCACGGCACCGGCCGGTACGGCGGCGTTGCTGATGCCCTTGGCCAGTGTGATCAGGTCGGGCTTGATGCCCAGCATATCGCTGGCTGTTGAGGTGCCAAGCCGCCCAAATGCCGTGATGACCTCATCAAAAATAAGCAGGATGCCATGTTTTTCGGTGACGGCGCGCAAGCGTTCCAGGTAGCCTTTGGGTGGAATCAGCACCCCGGTGGACCCCGCCATGGGCTCGACAATCACGGCAGCAATGGTTGACGCATCATGCAGCGCCACAATACGTTCAAGCTCGTCGGCCAGGTGGGCGCCCCACTCGGGCTGGCCGCGCGAGAATGCGTTGTGTTCAAGGCTGTGGGTATGGGGCAGGTGGTCGACGCCGGGCAGCAGTGCGCTAGAGAAGGTTTTGCGGTTAGGCGAAATGCCGCCTACGGAGATGCCACCAAAACCCACGCCGTGATAGCCGCGCTCACGACCAATGAGCCGGGTGCGCTGTGGTTCACCATTGGCGCGATGGTAGGCCAGCGCCATTTTCAGGGCTGTATCGACCGATTCGGAGCCCGAGTTGGTAAAGAAGATGCGGTCCATGCCTTGTGGCATTTGTCTGGCAACCGCTGTGGCAGCGCGAAAGGAGTCTTCATGCCCCATTTGGAAACTGGGGGCATAATCCATTTGCGCGGCTTGCTTGCTGATGGCATCGACAATTTCCTTGCGGCCGTGGCCTGCGTTGACACACCATAGCCCGGCTGTGCCGTCCAGAATTTGTCGGCCGTCGTGCGTGGTGTAGTACATGCCGCTGGCAGCGGCCAGCAAGCGTGGGCTGGATTTGAACTGACGGTTTGCCGTAAAGGGCATCCACAGGTTTGACAGATCGGGACGGTTCATAAAAGGCCTCGTGTTAGAGCTTGCCCGGACAAGACTGAATTAGCGTTGACGGTAGCGCACGATGTCGAAAGCCAATCCATTCTCGGCAGGTTGGGGATCGCGGTCAATTTCTTGCCATTGGTGTGCGTCGAGCGCGGGAAACCACGTGTCACCTTCAATATTGGCCTGTACTTCGGTGGCAATGATGGTGTGGGCCTGATCCAGCGCCTGCGAAAATATTTGTTCGCCGCCAATGACGGAAACCAGATCTTCATTTTGACAGGCTTGCAAAGCGGCGTCGAGACTTGGGTAGATTTCGGCTTGCGGTGCCTGGAAGTGTTCCTGGCGCGTTACGACAAGGTTGCGCCGCCCCGGTAAGGCACGACCCAGGGAATCCCACGTGCGGCGCCCCATGATGATGGGATGATTCAGCGTCACGCGTTTGAAGTGCGCCAGATCGGAAGGCAGACGCCAGGGCAGGCCGCCGTCGCGGCCAATCACCCGATTAAGACTATAAGCAACGACTAGCTGAATGAGGGGAGGCTGGGGAGAGGTCATGAATGGTCGTGCGCGGGGTAATGGGGTTACACGGCGACAGGCGCCTTGATATGAGGGTGGGCCTGATAGCCTTCGATTTCAAAATCTTCCAGCTCGTACTCAAACAGGCTGGCAGGCCGGCGCTTAAGGTTTAGCCGGGGGTAAGCGTACGGTGTGCGGCCAAGCTGTTCACGTACCTGGTCCAGGTGGTTGGTGTACAAATGGCAGTCGCCGCCCGTCCAGATAAAGTCGCCCGGCTGCAAGTTGCATTGCTGCGCAACCAGGTGAGTAAGCAGGGCATAGCTGGCGATGTTGAAGGGCACGCCCAGAAAAATATCGGCGCTGCGCTGATACAGCTGGCACGACAGTTTGCCGTCGGCTACATAGAACTGGAACAGGGCATGGCAGGGCGGCAGCGCCATCTGAGGAATATCAGCCACGTTCCACGCAGACACGATCAGCCGGCGCGAGTCGGGCTGGGTACGGATTTGTTCAAGTACCTGACTGATCTGGTCAATGTGTTGGCCATTTGGTGCCGGCCACGAGCGCCATTGCACACCATATATGGGCCCCAGGTCGCCATCCGACCCGGCCCACTCGTTCCAGATTGAAACGCCGCGCTCCTGAAGCCAGCGTGCGTTGTTGTCACCGCGCAAAAACCACAGCAGCTCGGTAAAAATACTGCGGGTGTGCAGTTTTTTGGTGGTGATGAGCGGAAAGCCTTGCGACAAGTCAAACCGCATCTGGTGGCCAAATACCGACCGTGTGCCTGTTCCGGTGCGGTCAGACTTGGTCGTGCCATGCTCGTACACATGGCGCATGAGATCTTCATACTGTTGCATGAGCGTAGTTTAACCCGTCGCGAGGACCGCTGAATGCCCATGATGCACCTAGGGTTAACACTGACGTTACGTGATTGAGGCCTTAACATTTCAGGCGCTCGCCAAGATTTCAAGTCATTTTTTTTGGAAAACACACGTGTCTAACGTTACCGTACTGCTCCTGGCCTTTATTTTGTCGGTAACGGGGTTGTTCTTTTTCATCTGGTCCCTGCGCCACAGGATTTTTGATGATAACCCCGCTGCCGCTACCGTGATTTTCTCCGAAGGGGAAATCGGCACCATTGAGGAGCCTGCCGCCACGCAAGATCAGCATGCAGCTTTGCAGCGCACAGTTGACCAAACTCATACCCCTATTAAAGATGCGGTCAGTGATGAGCGCAAGGATCAGGAACTCAAGGATCGTATTGCCGCCGACCAGTCGACGTCCCAGGTGACCTTTGTGTTTCTGGCCAGTTCGGTGGCATGGCTGGTGTTGGCGTCGCTGGCCGGACTGCTCAGCTCCTACAAACTGCATTCGCCGGATTTTCTGGCTGATTATGCTTGGCTGACGTTTGGGCGGATTCGCACGTTGCATCTAAATATGGTGGCGTATGGATGGGCCCCCATGGCAGCCTTTGGGATTGCATTGTGGACCTTGCCCAGGTTACTCAAGACCAAGCTGCACGGTGGGCGGTTTGCGCTGCTGGGAGGCGTGTTGTGGAATGCCGGCCTGATTGCCGGTCTGGGCGCCGTGGCAGCCGGCTTTTCCGATGGGCTGGAGTGGCTCGAGATGCCCTGGCAGGTCGATATCCTGATTGTCGCCGGTGGTGCACTGATCGGCTTGCCGCTGGTGTTTACGCTGCAAAACAGGAAGGTCGACCACCTGTACGTGTCCATTTGGTACATGGGGGCCGCGCTATTCTGGTTCCCCGTGTTGTTTTTGGTCGGCAACTTGCCGGTGCTGCACTTTGGCGTTGAGCAGGCGACCATGAACTGGTGGTTCGGACACAACGTGCTGGGGCTGTTTTATACACCCGTGGCGCTGGCCAGTGTGTACTATTTTCTACCCAAGATCATTGGGCGGCCAATCCAGTCATACAACCTGTCGCTTATCGGCTTCTGGGCACTGGCGTTTTTCTACGGCCAGGTCGGGGGCCATCACCTGGTGGGCGGCCCGGTTCCTGGCTGGATGATCACGCTTTCCATTGTGCAAAGTATGATGATGATTGTGCCGGTACTGGCCTTTTCGGTTAACCAGCACCTGACCATGCGCAAGCATTTCAAGACGCTGATCTATTCGCCTACGCTGCGATTCATTGTGCTGGGCGGCATGATGTACACACTGAGCTCACTGCAAGGGTCGTTTGAGGCGTTGCGCAGTATCAATACCATTACCCATTTCACGCACTTTACTGTTGCACACGCGCATCTTGGGCTGTACGCATTCTTCTCGCTCGTGATGTTTGGCGCCATCTATTTTGTGATGCCGCGTGTCATGGCCTGGGAATGGCCATACCCCAAGCTGATTTCGTTGCACTTCTGGCTGGTGGTTGTCGGGTTCTCCATCTACTTCATTGGGCTGACTATTGGCGGCTGGCTGCAAGGGCTGGCCATGCTGGACGCCGATGTGCCCTTTATTGAGAGTGTCAAACTGACCATTCCTTATCTGGAGTCGCGTACGGTCGGCGGCGGCCTCATGACATTGGGCCACCTGGTCTTCGCCGTGCATTTTGCCATCATGGCGCTGCGCCAGGGACAGCGCCGTCCAGGTGCTGCCCTGTGGCACAGTGGCCGTATGGCGCCCAAGACAGCCGAACCGACGGAGGCCTGAGGCAATGCAAAGCGAATACAAACTTCTTAGTGGTGCCATGGTCACGCTGGCGCTGGCTATTTCAGCGCTCGTGATTGTGCCCTATATGCAGTTGTCTGATATTGAACCACCCGAAGGGCTGAAGGAATACTCGTCCATGGAGTTGCGGGGGCGTCAACAATACATTGCCAATGGATGTGTCTACTGCCACACTCAGCAGCCTCGTTCCCGCGCACAAGCGCCGGACGCCGAGCGCGGCTGGGGGCGGGCTCCAGTAGCTGCCGACTACTACTATGACACCCCGCATTTGCTGGGCACCATGCGGACGGGGCCTGACCTGCTGAATATCGGGGCCCGTCAGCCCAGTCGGGACTGGCAGCTGGGGCACTTGTACCAACCTCGTGCGTATGTGTCGGACAGCATTATGCCGTCTTACCCCTAC
>DAHVSI010000030.1 GCA_027324645.1 Castellaniella sp.
CAGGCAAAGGCCATTCGTGTGCCCATCCTCAACGTATCGGCTATCGACATGATGCTACGCTTGCGTACCAGTGCAAGCACCCACGACCTTAATCAGTTTATTGCCGACTGCGCCGATCGCATGCCAGGGCTGCTTGCCTACTCCAACCAGCCGCACGCGTCTGTGGACTTCAATCACGACGCACACTCAGCCATTGTTGACGGCAGCCAAACCCGCACCACCAGCGATGGATTCGCCAATCTATTTGTGTGGTTTGACAATGAATGGGGGTTTGCCAACCGTATGCTGGACGTTGCCCGGTATTGGGCTGGTGCTGACAGCAACACGTAACCTTCCCACTCTTACAGGAGCCATGCATGACCGCGATGCGTACCGAAACCGATTCCATGGGCCAGATTGATGTGCCGGCCAATCGATACTGGGGTGCCCAAACCCAGCGCTCCATTCAGAACTTTCCAATCGGACGTGATCGTTTCTGTTGGCAGCCCCCCCTTATCCGGGCACTGGGCATTCTGAAAAAAGCGGCAGCGCAAGCCAACGCCGATCTGGGCGAGCTGCCCAACGAAGTAGCCAGCCTGATCACCCAGGCGGCCCAGGAAGTTATTGACGGCAAGCTGAACAACGAATTCCCGCTGGTGGTGTTTCAGACCGGCTCCGGTACGCAGTCCAACATGAATGCCAATGAAGTGATCGCCAATCGTGCCATAGAAATAGCGGGTGGCACGCTGGGGACCAAGCAACCCGTTCACCCAAATGATCACGTCAACCGTGGCCAGTCATCCAACGATACATTCCCCACGGCCATGCATATTGCCGTCGCAGAGCAAGTAAGGGGAGCATTGCTCCCTGCCGTGGGCCAGCTGCGTGACACGCTTGCTGACAAACAGGCGGCGTTCGATTCCGTCGTCAAGACAGGACGGACCCATTTGCAAGATGCTACTCCCATCACGCTTGGACAGGAAATCAGTGCCTGGGTGGCGCAGATTGATTTTGGTCTGGAGGCGGTCAGGCAGGCCTTGCCAGGCGTTTACGACCTGGCCATTGGCGGCACGGCCGTGGGTACCGGCTTAAACGCCCATCCGGATTTTGGCGAACAAACAGCCAAGCACATCGCCTCAATGACGGATCTGCCTTTTCAGTCGGCAGATAATAAGTTCTTCTCTTTGTCGGCTCACGATGCACTGGTTAATTTGTCTGCCGCGCTTCGTACGCTAGCGGGTGGCCTCATGAAAATGGCCAATGACGTCCGCTGGCTTGCCAGCGGGCCACGCTGCGGTATTGGCGAGCTGCTAATCCCTGAAAATGAGCCCGGCTCATCCATTATGCCGGGCAGGGTCAACCCCACGCAGTCTGAGGCGCTGACCATGGTGTGCGTACAAGTCTTTGGCAATGACGCCGCTACGGCATTTGCCGGCACACAGGGAAACTTCCAATTGAATGTGTTTAAGCCGGTCATGGTGCACAATGTGCTCGAAAGTATTCAGTTACTTAGCGAAGCTTGCTCTGCATTCAACGACCACTGCGCGGTGGGTATCGAGCCCAACCACGCCGTGATTGAACACAATTTGAATCAAAACCTGATGTTAGTGACGGCATTAAACCGGCACATCGGCTACGATAAAGCTGCAGAGATAGCCAAAAAGGCCCAATCAGAAAACACAACCTTGCGTGAGGCGGCCGTGGCATCTGGCCATGTCAGCAGCGAACAATATGATGCATGGATCGTGCCGCTGGACATGACCCATTCCTGAGCCGGTTCTGATGGCGGGCCTTGTTGATCATCAACACTATGGAGGCCCGTGTGCAAAACATGCCGGCCCGGCGCAGGCCTTGGATAGCGGTTCTGCTGCTGGTTTTAACGCTAGGTGTGTGGCTGGCCCTGGCAGAGCAGGGCGCCACAGCAAAACAAAGCTCAGTCGTTCATGTCACCGTAGACGATGTGATAGGGCCGGCTATGGCCGACCATATCTTGCGTGGCCTGGACAAGGCTACCGAAGAACAGGCTGCCCTGTTCATTATCGAGCTTGATACACCCGGCGGGCTTGATGCATCCATGCGTGCCATTGTGCAGGCAATTCTGGCTTCTCCCGTTCCGGTGGCCACTTTTGTCAGCCCATCGGGTGCCCGCGCTGCCAGCGCAGGCACATTCATCCTGTATGCCAGCCACATTGCGGCCATGGTGCCAGCCAGCAACCTGGGGGCCGCCTCACCCGTTTCTGTGGGAATGAGTCTGTCCACCCAGGCGGCAACCTCCAATGCATCCGAGTCCGAACAACAGGACAACGATGCCAGCGGCCAGGACAAGGCCTCTGACGAGCAGGACAGTCCGGAAGGGCAGATTTTTGGCAAGGATGACAATGATGTCATGGCCAGCAAAGTCACCAATGACGCGGCAGCATATTTGCGCAGCCTTGCCCAACTACGTGGTCGAGACCCGGATTTTGCTGAGGCTGCTGTACGGGAAGCAAGTAGTTTGTCGTCCAGTGAAGCGCTGGAACGAGGCGTGATTGAGTACGTGGCCTCGGATGTGCCCGACTTACTGGACCAGATTGACGGTACCTCAGTCAAAATGGGTCAAAACACGCTGACACTGCAAACCCAGCATGCAGATGTGACCCATATAGAATCTGGCTGGCGGACCAAGATGCTGACGTTGCTTACCAATCCACAATTGGCAGTGGTTCTGATGATGATTGGTATCTATGGGTTGTTTTTTGAACTCACCAGCCCGGGCTTTGCGCTACCTGGTGTAGCCGGCATTATCTGCCTTGTGCTGGCGCTATATGCCTTTCATTTGTTACCAGTTAACTGGGCTGGAGTTGCGCTGCTGCTGGCGGGCACCGGCATGATGATTGCGGAAGTCTTTGTGCCCAGTTTCGGCGCGCTGGGCATCGGTGGGATTATTGCGTTCGTATTGGGCGGCACGCTACTGACTGACACCGATATTCCTGAGTTTGATTTGTCTGTGCCTTTTCTGCTGGGAGCAGCCATTGCCAGCCTGACACTGATTCTGCTGGCCGGCGGCATGGCGGCCCGGGCGTACCGCCGTCCTGTTGTAACCGGTAACCAGGCAATGGTAGGGCAAACTGGTATCCTGAGTGATATTGCCAGCGAGAGGCAGTACGCAGTCATTCAGGGGGAACACTGGCACGTCACCTCGGATGTGCCCTTGAAGCCTGGAGGCCTTGTCAAAGTGATTGGCGTAAAAGGCTTAACACTGCAGGTACAACCGCTGGATACCGACACGGCCAGGAATGAGAGGGAGTAAGGACCATGATTATTGACGGATTCAGTATTGCTCTGACGATCCTGATCGTCCTGCTTGTATTAATTGTGATCAACGCCATTAAGGTGTTACGTGAATACCAGCGCGGCGTTGTTTTTACTTTGGGTCGCTTCACCAAGGTCAAGGGACCAGGACTTATCCTGATCATTCCCGTATTGCAGCAAATGGTGCGTGTCGATCTGCGCATTGTTGCCATGGACGTACCATCGCAGGATGTCATCTCTCGAGACAACGTATCGGTCAAGGTGAATGCGGTCGTCTATTTTCGGGTCATGGATCCCGACAAGGCGATTATTCAGGTAGAGCGTTACCTTGAGGCCACGAGTCAGTTGGCGCAGACAACGCTCAGGGCTGTACTGGGCAAGCACGAGCTTGACGAAATGCTTGCTGAAAGAGAAAAGCTCAATGCCGACATTCAGCACATTCTGGATGCCCAGACCGACGCTTGGGGCATTAAAGTAACGACTGTCGAAATCAAGCATATTGATCTGAATGAGACGATGGTGCGTGCCATCGCCAGGCAGGCCGAAGCGGAACGTGAACGGCGCGCCAAGGTCATTCATGCAGAAGGCGAGAAACAGGCGGCCAACACGCTTATGGAAGCTGCGGAAATCCTGGCTGCACAGCCGTCGGCCATGCAGCTGCGTTATCTGCAAACCCTGACACAGGTAGCCGGCGACAAATCCTCCACATTGGTCTTTCCTGTCCCTGTAGACCTGATCACCAACCTGGTTGGCAATGTGCCGGACACATCCGCTGCATCGACTGGACCGTCTGATGACTTGTCTCAATAATTGCTGTTATGGACCTGCCGCGGGCGTTTAATCTGCGGTACTATGGTTGCCGTCAAGTCATTCCCGTTTGTTTCAAGGAGGTTTTTGTAATGAAATTATGGAAATTATTGGCCTGTGCTCCGTTTGTGTTTGCAGGCGCTACCGCCCAGGCCGAACCCGACCCGGCCGAGGTGCAAGATATTCTGAGCAAAAACTCTTGTCTGGCTTGTCACGCCGTTGACAAGAAAATGGTCGGGCCTGCCTATCAGGATATTGCCGCCAAGCACGAAGACGATGATGACGCTGCCGAACTGCTTGCCAAGCATATTCGTGAAGGTAGCTCGGGCGTGTGGGGTCAAGTGCCCATGCCGCCAAACCCAGGCATCTCTGAAGAAGATACCGATACCGTTGTTGAATGGATTCTTGCCGGCGCACCCGAATAATCGGTACGCAAGCTGGTTTCTAGTTCAGCACAGTGTATGAATAAACATGCCGGGCCGACTGGTCCGGCATGTTTGCGTTTTGGTTCTTTATTCAGCAGGTTATGGCTTCAATCAATATCGGGCCTCTGTCGTTTTCGATGCCTTTGCTTGGCACGCTCATTGCCATGGCGGTTGGCCTGTTTACTGCCGCATGGCAAGATCGCCGACACCACACCCGTTCCGAGTCTTTACTGACACGTTTGCTTGTTCTGGCCATGGTGGCTGGACGAGCCGGATTCGTTGTTCAACATCTGGATAGCTATCTGGCCAGCCCTTTGGCCATGCTTGATATCCGCGATGGCGGCTTTTCCGTACTCATTTCCTTGGCGGTGTTCTTGGTTGGGGTGGGTGCTATGGCATGGCGCCGTCAGCCCTTACGCCGGCCGTTACTTATTTCCAGCGTGGCGGGCCTATGTGTACTTGGCATTGTGTATGCACTCATGCACTTGTATGGGCCGCAGCAGGGCAAGCCTGTCGAAAACATTGAGCTGCACGACCTTGATGGGCAACGTATCAATATCAATGACTTTCAGGGCAAGCCCGCTGTCGTTAACTTGTGGGCAACCTGGTGTCCGCCTTGCCGCCGGGAAATGCCCGTATTGGCTGAAAGCCAGCAGGCTAATCCACACATCAACTATGTTTTTGCCAACCAGCGCGAGACGGCCGAAACCATCCGTGACTACTTGCGTGAAGAAAATATCGACCTGGACAACATTCTGATAGATGACAGGGGTAAACTTGCACAAGTGATCAAAAGCAATGGGTTGCCCACGACCTTGTTTCTAGACAAACAGGGCAGGCTGGTTGATGTTCGTCTGGGCGAGCTCTCACGCGCAACACTGCAGGACCGTGTCCAGGCCCTGAGCCGTGGTGACCAGACCCCATTGCCTGTGCAGGAGTAATTATTCATGGCAAAACACCCGTTTTCCGTTGCCTTGGCAACAGCGCGCACGACGGCTGTTGGACTCGTCACAACTGGACTCATGGCTGGTGCGGCCTGGGGCGACACCAACTCGGACCAGTCCAACGATAACGACACTGGGCAGGGTGCCGAACAAATCACAGAAACAACGATTGAAGAGGGCGACGCACTGCCCGAAGAGCTGCCTGAAGTTTTGAAAGGCCTGACCGAGCGCGGGGTCCAAATCGTCAATAAGCTCGAATCGCCGGGAGAGCTGGAAGCGTACGCCGCGATTGCACAACAGCAACCTTTGGCGGTGTACCTAACGCCCGACAAAAAACACGTCATTATCGGCACCATGATGGACGAAGAGGGCATGGACGTGACAAGCGAAGCGCTGGAAGAAGCCACCGTCGCACCGTGGACAGAACAGACCTGGCAGGCGCTTTCCGACAGTACTTGGGTAGCCGATGGAAAGGATGATGCAGAGCGTATTATTTATATGTTCACGGATCCTAACTGTCCCTTTTGCCATAAGTTCTGGAAGCAGGCCAGACCCTGGGTCGAGGCCGGCAAGGTACAGATCCGCCACATACTGGTCGCTGTCCTGACCGACAGCAGCGAAGGCAAAGCAGCCGCACTGCTGGATTCCGATGACCCCGCCCAGGCATTGCTGGACCATGAACAAGCCGGCCCCCAGGCGGGTATAGAACCCATCGACGACATACCCGAAAGCCTTGCCGAAGACATCAGTGCCAATACCGAACTCATGGATGCGCTGCATATTGAAGGCACGCCCGGCATTTTCTATTTTGACGATTCAGAACAGCTGCAGGTACAGCGTGGCGCACCCCTCGATGACCAGCTCACCGACATTCTGGGAGAAGCGCCATGATTTCCATAGGCTCTACGATACAGGTGGGCAATAACCTGCCTTTTGTGCTGTTTGGAGGAATTAATGTCCTGGAATCGCGCGATCTGGCCCTGACTGCCTGTGAGGCTTATATTCAAGCCACGTCAAAGCTCGATATCCCTTACGTATTCAAGGCATCGTTCGACAAGGCCAATCGGTCATCCATCCATTCGTATCGGGGGCCTGGCCTTGACGAGGGCCTAGCGTTGCTTGACGAGGTACGCACAACGTTTGGTGTGCCGGTATTGACCGATATTCACGAGCCCTGGCAGGCTGAACCCGTCGCTGAAGTGGCTGATGTACTGCAACTGCCTGCCTTTTTGGCCCGCCAAACTGACCTGGTGACGGCATTGGCCAAAACGGGCAGGGTAATCAACATTAAAAAGCCCCAGTTCCTTAGCCCCGGGCAAATGAAACACGTTGTCGACAAATTTGCCGAGGCCGGAAACCGTAACCTGTTGCTGTGCGACAGAGGCACGTGTTTTGGTTACGACAACCTGGTCGTCGATATGCTTGGCTTTGGAGTCATGAAGCAGGTATCGGGCAATCTGCCCGTTATTTTTGATGTGACGCATGCGCTGCAACAGCGTGATGCGCTAAGCGAAGCATCGGGCGGCAGACGGGAACAAGCGGCCGAACTGGCCCGTGCCGGCATGGCCGTTGGCCTGGCAGGATTATTTCTAGAAGCCCATCCAGATCCTGATAACGCCTTGTGTGATGGACCAAGCGCATTACCGCTAAAGCAGCTGCCTGCGTTTCTGGAACAAATCAAAGCCATTGACGAGGTTGTGAAGGGCTTTTGAGCCTGGTAAGACATCAAACGGGCAGCGCGCCTGTGACGGATCGATATAGATGACTGCATATGTGACTTTACATAATATACATTATGCGCCTAATAGATGGATCGTGCCACAGAATACAGCGCACCCGCCCCAGAGCTTCTACGGCGCAAAGCGACGCAAACGCAGCGCATTGGTCAATACAAACACGCTGGATAGCGCCATGGCGCCCGCTGCAAACACGGGCGACAGCAAAATGCCCCGCATGGGATACAAAACCCCGGCAGCAACCGGAATCAGTGCAGCGTTGTAGGCAAAGGCCCAGAAAAGATTTTGTTGAATGTTGCGGATGGTTGCCCGGGATAATGAGACGGCGTGAGGCACCGCAGTAAGATGCCCCGACATCAGCACCACATCAGCCGCTTCAATGGCAATGTCAGTGCCCGTTCCAATTCCTACGCCTACATCGGCAGTGGCCAGTGCAGGCGCATCGTTAATGCCATCGCCTACAAACGCCAAAGCGCCATGGGTCGTCTTGAGGTGCTTGATCGCCTCGACCTTGCCGTCAGGCAGTACTTCGGCAATGACATCATCAATGCCCAAGCGTTGTGCAATAGCTTTGGCGGTATGCTTGTTGTCCCCTGTGATCATGACCACCTTGAGGCCAAGTTCATGCATGGCGTCAATTGCCTGTCGTGTGGTGCTTTTGATCGGGTCGGACACAGCCAGAATAGCCGCAAGCTGGCCGTCAATAGACGCATACAACGGCGTTTTCCCCTCGTCACCAAGACGCTGGGCCGTCTCTGCAAACACAGCAATATCCAGGCCAAGTTTGGTCATATAGCGGTCGGCACCCACTTCAATGCGTTGGCCGTCAATAACCGCGTTGACGCCATATCCCGTCAGCGATTCAAAACTGTCAAGCTCTGGCAATGAAAGCGATTCCGCGCGCGCCGCGGCGACAATGGCCTGCGCAATGGGATGTTCAGACTTGGCCTCGACGGCGGCAATGGCAGTCAGCACGCTGGGCCGTTCAAAGCCCTCAGCCAGAATCAGGTCAGTTAGTTCGGGCCGCCCCTCAGTAAGCGTGCCTGTTTTGTCGACGGCAACAACCTGAACAGACTTGAGACGTTGCAGGGCTTCGCCCTTGCGAAACAGAATACCCAACTGGGCGCCCCGCCCTGTTCCGACCATAATTGATGTGGGCGTTGCCAGCCCCATGGCGCAGGGACAGGCGATGATCAGCACCGCCACCCCATTGACCAGTGCCAACGTGAGCGCAGGCTCCGGGCCGACAAACAACCAGACAATAAACGTCAATACCGCAATGCCCATCACAACAGGCACAAACCACATGGTTACCTTGTCAACCAGTGTCTGGATGGGCAGCTTGGAACCCTGGGCCTGTTCAACCATGCGTATGATCTGGGCCAACACCGTATCTTGGCCAATGTGGCTGGCACGGATTGTCAATGCGCCCGTCTGGTTGACGGTACCTCCAATAACGGCGCCGCCCTGCTGCTTTTCAACTGGAACAGGCTCGCCACTGATCATGGATTCATCAATATAGCTTTGTCCTTCCATGACCTCGCCATCGACTGGGACGCGATCTCCCGGCCGTACAAGAATCACATCGTTTTCCTTGATATCGCCAACCGGGACCTCATGGAAATCGCCATCGGCATTGCGCACCCTGGCAACTTGCGGTTGCAGCTTGATCAGTTGCTGTATGGCTTGTGAACTGCGCCCCCGCGCGCGGGCTTCGAGCATGCGCCCCAGCAATATTAGCGTGACGATCACGGCAGCCGCTTCAAAGTACACATTAACAGTGCCCGCCGGGAGCCAATGGGGAACAAAGGTGGCAACAAGCGAGTAGCCATAAGCCGCTGCCGTACCCACGGCGACCAGCGAGTTCATGTCGGGAGCCAGACGTACCAGCGCCGGAATGCCTGCCCGGAAAAACCGTAATCCAGGTCCAAACAATACAATAGTGGTCAGGACGAACTGGGCATACCAACTGGCCTGGGTACCCACGGTTGCGTCAATCCACCGGTGCAAGGCCGGCACCAGGTGGCCGCCCATCTCTAGAATAAATACTGGCAGGGTGACAACCAGCGCAATCAAAAAATCGCGTCTAAGGGTGTCCTGCTCTATGTCTTGGCGTTCCTGTCTAGAGGTCTCGTCTGCGCTGGCGTCTTCGATGATTGTGGCGTCAAACCCTATGCGCTGAATGGCCGCAACGAGCTGTTCGTTAGTGGTGCCTGGGCCTGCCTTGACCACCGCTTTTTCGGTGGCCAGATTCACGCCCGCATCGCGCACGCCGGGTATGGCTTTAAGCACGCGCTCTACCCGTCCGACACACGAGGCACAGTGCATGCCCGTAACCGCAAGCTCGCGTGTGCTTTCCGCCACGTCGTAACCAGAATTTTTGATTGCATGGGTGACATCGGCCATTTGCAGGTCTTGATCACCCTCGACAACTGCTTGCTGTGTTGCCAGATTAACGGTGACCCGTGTCACGTGTGGCAGGTTCTGAATGGCTCGTTCTACCCTGCCCACGCACGATGCGCAAGTCATACCGACAACGTCTACTGCCAAACGGCGGGAGCTTACAGGATCGTCAGAGATTGCCGCAGAAGATTGAATAGGATGTGTTGCAGACATATATAAACTATAGACCTGAAGCGTTGCCAAGCCTACAAAGATTTGTATCTAAATAGACATAGATCAAACATATCAAAAAGAGTGCGCTACTTCAGGCAATTGAAATCAATATCACCCCAGCAAGAATGGTACCGCAGCCAAGCCAGCGGAATACACCAACCTGCTCTTTTAACCAGACCGCACCCAATAGTGTGGCAACGACCATGGACATTTCACGCAGCGGCGCCACCTGGCTCACGTGAGCCCCGAGTTTCAGGGCATAAAGCACCAAAATATAGGCAAGTGGAGAAACCAGACCGACAAATACGGCCAGCCACCAGTTGCCCCGCATGCGTTCACGAGCGCTGGCGGGATTGGCCAGAACACTTGGCAACAGCAGCAATGCGCCACCAAGCGAAGATACCCAGTCAAGCAAAACGGGTGCGATCAATAACGTTTTGATGCCGTAAGCGTCTACAAGGCTATATGTGGCGATGAGCACCCCAATTAACAAGCCCCACCGGATGCCGGCCATCGACTGAGCATGCGCAAATATACGCCAGTTACCCTGCGTTGCAATCAGCAGTATGCCTCCTACAATGCAGGCAATGCCTGCGGCCTGCGCCGGTTGCATTGGGTCGTTAAGCCAGATGACCGCCGCGATGCTGGCCAACAAAGGGCCGGTACCGCGAGCTACCGGATACACAACGGACAGGTCGGCAACCCGATACCCTTTAAGCAGGATAACGGTGTAAGCCAAATGCAGCACCGTTGATAGCCCCAGCAATAGTACCGTCTGTGGATGCCATGGTATGTCCTGACGGTACAGAAGATAGGCCACCCAAGGCAGGTACAGAATGACGGACCAAAGCCGGAAAAAAAAGATAAATACCGTACCTGCCTCGGATGCGTGTTTGGAAGCCAGGTTCCATGTTGCGTGCAAGCACGCTGCGGCAACAACGAGCAACAGGGCAAGAAGCGTCATGGTGCTACGCGTGTACCCAGCAAGCAGGCATGACGCACTGCCCTGGCGCCGCCATCAAAGGATTTCTGCCAGAGCTTCGGGGGTACGGGCAAGACGAACGCCTTTGTTGGTTACGACAAACGGACGGTTAAGCAATATGGGGTGCTTGGCAACGGCCGCCAATAGAGCTTCGTCTGTGAGCTCAGGATCGTCCAGTGCCAGCTCTTTATAGATGGGTTCTTTGTCGCGCATGGCCTCACGGACTGACAACCCTGCCCGGGTAATCAGATCGGCCAGCAGGTGTTGATCGGGCGCATTGTCCAGATACAACACAATAGTGGGCTCTATGCCCTGATCACGCATTTGTTGTAGCGCAGCGCGTGATTTGCTGCAGCGAGGGTTATGATAAATGGTTGCCATGATCTGAGCACATGATGAAAATAGAAAGCGTACCACTTGGACGAAATAACCGGCCTATTGCTATGTTACCTGAACCTACCACACGTCTTTACACCGCACTTACGCTTGCAGCCTGTTTCTTGCTGGCTTCTTGCGCCGGGCCTTCTCGTGATATCTCACGCATTCCCGCCCAGACTGATGCGGTAAGCAGCAAAGATGGCCTGTTCATGCAGCCCATCGAGTGGTCAAGGACCAAACCCGGATGCAAGGGCCAATGCCCAGAACTGTCCGTTGATTCGCTTGTTTTCCCTGGACAAAAACAGCTCACCGAGCTGGTTGACCATGCTCTGGCCGTCATGACGGGCGTTGGCGAAAAAACCATGCCGCCCTATGACACGATAGAAGGGTTCGAGGAGTATTTCTGGCAAACGGCCGGCTCGCGGGACGAAGTCATGCTCAGCGCACGCGCAAAGTATCGCAATCGTCATCTGACCGTTCTGGAACTCAGCAGTGGCCAGTACTACACCGGCGCTGCTCATGGTATTACTGCCACGCAATTTCTAAACTGGGATAACGACAAAAATATGGTTCTGGGCCTTCAGCACATACTTGCCGTAGGTGCCTACCAAGATTTCCTGCAGGAATTGGCCAGCGCCCATGAAGCCTGGGTTGAAAACGCGCCTGAAGCTCAGGAAAATCCGGAGTCCTGGCGTCGTATGTGGCCGTTTCAGCCCAGTGACAACTTTGCCCTCACGGACCAGGGCGTCGTCGTGAAGTACGACTCGTACGAGATCGCCCCCTATTCCTCCGGGCAGCCTGAACTGTTAATTCCCTACGCCAGGCTCAAGCGTATTTTGCGACCAGAGTATTTGCCGGCTGCATAGACATCATGCAAACCCTGGAGCATAAGCAGTTATGGGGTGACAGGGTCATCAAATCTGTCCAAATCAAAATAGCGCGATGTGGACCCATCTTGATTATTATCAGTGGTTGTTTCGTCTTGGTCGGCTTTTGATTCTGTATCAAGACGGACATCCCCCGGTTCCTGACCAGCCGTATCGCCCGCCCGTTGCTGGTCAATCAGCGCCTGAAGCTTGTCGGCAAGCCGGGTGTTTTGCTTGAAGCCAGCCCAGTCCACGACATCGTAGTCCTGATCGGTGTGCAGGTGCAGGTCTGCTCCGACTGCCAGTAGCTGGCGAACAACGGCCTCGCTGTTGGCGTAGGCGGCCATCATCAAAGGTGTGGTGCCATCAGGAGAACGAGCGTCTACATCGGCGCCCTGCTCTAGCAGCATGGCAACCGTGTCTTCCTTCCCGGTTGACGCCGCGTAATGCAGGGCCGTCCACCCTTTGCGGTTGACCTGGGCGCCCCGCCGGATCATATCCACAGCCCGTTCGGTGTCACCAATCACTGCCAAATACATCAGCGGCGTTTCGCGATTGACATTGATCGCGTTGTAGGCAGTTTTAGGATGTTTGACCAGCACGTCATAAGCGTCCCAGGCGCTTTCACGGATCGCCTGCATGATTGCCGGCTGACCCGCTGGCCCCACTGCGTTGGGATCCACACCATCGGCGAGCATCTGTTCGACCTCTTCTGCCCGATCATTATTGATGGCGACCCACCAGTCTGAGGGCGTGGCCTTGTCTGCGACAGCAGGCCCCCAACCAGACAGTATGAGGAACATGAAACATCCCAGACAGGTTCGAACGATCTTGTTTGTTAAGCTCATTACACAATATCAATAAGTTATAACGTATAGTTAATGTAGATTATCAAATAAATCACTTTAACTATTTCACTTGAATGGCAATCAATTGATCCTCAATAATAATAGATAATACATTAAATTAATGTTCTATCTTATTGAATAATTGATAGAAATTACGTGTCGTTATCTCGGCAATCAAATCAAGCGGCTCGCCACGCAGTTCGGCTAGCTTTTCTGCCACATGAACCACTAAAGATGGGTCATTTGTTTTGCCCCGGTACGGAACAGGCGCTAGAAATGGTGAGTCGGTTTCAATAAGTAGCCGGTCAAGGGGTATTTTTTTGGCCACCTCTTGAAGGTCCTTGGCATTTTTGAACGTCACAATGCCAGACAATGAAATGTAAAAGCCCATATCCATGGCTTCCTTGGCCATTTCCCAGCTTTCTGTAAAACAATGCATGACACCAGCATAATCTTGTGCCTGCTCTTCACGCATGATGCGTATGGTGTCCTCACGCGCAGCCCTGGTGTGGATGATAAGTGGCAAACCAGCCTCCCGGCTGGCACGGATATGCGTTCGGAACCGATCACGTTGCCACTCAAGCGGCTCCTCTTGTCTGAAGTAGTCCAAGCCAGTCTCACCAATGGCCACGACCCGTGACGATGACTGGGCCAGTTCAACCAGTTTCTTAACATCGGCCTCCGGCGTGTCGGCATAACCGGGATGCACACCAACAGAAGCAGACAACTGATCATGCGCCTGGACAAGCTTGAGCAAGCCAGGCCATTCAGGAAGATTGA
>DAHVSI010000041.1 GCA_027324645.1 Castellaniella sp.
ACCATGCCCAGCACGATTTTCCAGAACGGCAGCCCCAGCGTATTGCGGAAATCACGAGCTGGCTCGGTAACCCGGCTCCTTCCGGCAGACAATGCGCCGGCCTGGGCCTCAGTCAGTGTCTTTTCCCGAATTACTGTTGCACTGACGATGAGCGCCATCAAGGCCATGACGCCGCCGTAATACAGCAGGCTGTCACGCCAGCCCACCCGTTCGACCATCCAGTTGAGCAAGGGTGTGACCAGAGCCATGCCCGCCATGCCGCCGGTAGACAGATAAAATACCGCTGCGCCGCGCTGGCGAACAAACCAGCGCATGATCAGTGGTGTAAAGGTTGTCGGGCTGACCAGTGCCAGCCCCAGCGACAGGAATACACCAAACGCCAGTGCAAAGGACAGGGCCGTGCCGGCCTTGACCGTCCACCATATGGACAGGACGTTGATCAGGGTGCCGAGCAAGACGACACGGCGGGGGCTTGTCCTTTTGAGCAGATAGCCCGTAACCGGCATGCCCAACCCATAGAACAGCATGCCAATGGCTACAATGCCCGACAGGGCGGTACGGCTCAGGCCGAGATCTTGCGTGATGGGCAGAAACAGGGGCCCGAAGCCCATGCGCAAGCCGATGGTAAGAAGGGTCAGCGTGGCCGAGCCGATGACGACGTTCCAGCCAAAATACCATTGACGCGTTGCAGAGGAGGAAATAATGAGACCTTGCCAGCCATACGAAAATGTTGCCAGCCAAGGGCAACGGTCTGATTTTATCGCGTCCGTGCTTCTTGTGTCAGTTTGGCGGGCTTGCACCATGCCGTCCAGGGGGTTGGCATCATGATGGCCTTGCTGCAGCGTGTTGCCCGGGCTCATGTCACCATTGCTGGTGAAACGGTGGGCAGCATTGATCACGGACTGCTGGTGTTTCTGTGCGCCGAGCCCGATGATACGACGGCGATCGCCGCACGCATGCTGGATAAAATTCTCAAGCTGCGTGTCTTCGCAGACACCCAGGGCCGGATGAACCTGAATGTGAATCAGGTGGAGGGCGGGTTGCTGGTGGTCAGCCAGTTCACGCTGGCTGCTGATACCCGCAAGGGAAATCGGCCTGGCTTCAGTCAGGCCGCTTCACCCGAGCATGGCGAGGCCATGTACAAGCACTTTCTGCACTTGGCCCGAGACCGGCACCACCCCGTGGCCAGCGGTCGGTTCGGTGCAGACATGCAGGTACACCTGATCAACGATGGGCCAGTCACCCTGCCGATACGCATCACTGAATGAACGCGGAAAAAGCTTATATCTTCCTGTAATCAGGGGGAGCTGAAACGGGTTAAATGTGTAGAATGACCCCAGCGGAGGAGGCGCACGGGCGCCGCCATTAGAAAAAGGAGTCATCATGCGTAAAAAACTCTTGCTGACAGCGCTGTCTGCGGCGTTATTCCTGCCCCTTGCCGGGCAGTCCAAGACACTTCGCTGGGCCAGTCAGGGAGACATCCTGACCATAGACCCCCACGCCCAGAACGAAGGCATGACCATTGCGGCAAGCAGCTATGTGTACGAACCGCTGGTGCAGTACGACAAGGATTTCGAACTGGTGGGAGCACTGGCTGAAGAATGGTCTGCCGAGTCTGATACCGTGTGGCGATTCAAGCTGCGCGAAGGCGTGAAATTTCACGATGGTGCCGACTTCACTGCCGATGATGTCGTGTTTTCCATCAATCGGGCACTGGCCCCCACATCCAACTTCAAGGCCTATGTCAACGGCATCAAGCAGGTCAGCAAGGTGGATGACCACACGGTAGACATCGAAACCGACGGACCCAATCCGGTGCTGCT
>DAHVSI010000058.1 GCA_027324645.1 Castellaniella sp.
TTGCCCACGCCGGTCGGGCCAACCAACGCCAGAATCAGGCCTGACTCCCACAGGGCATCTTCGGATGACAGGACAGGAAGGCTGCGCACAAGCTCGCTGCGCACCCATTCGATGGCAGCACGCATGGAAAGTTCAGCGGGCAAATGACGTAGCATGGCCCGTAATAGCGCGGTACTGAACCCGCTGGCCAACAGGCTCTGGAACAGGCTGGCTGCAGTGGAAGACTGCTTAAGCTGATTCCCCCACATGAGCGCATCCATGCGGCTTTCCAGTGCACCACGCAGGTCACCCATTTGCCGCATCACATCTGCTGCAGTCATTGCATCAGGGGCTTCATGCTCCGACCCGTTGCCCTGCTCGATCTGGGTGGGGTCGGCAGCCAGAATTTCAACGCCCCCATTGACGCGCTGGCTGGAAACAACCAGCGCATCCGGACCCAGCGCCAGCCGGACCTGACGCATTGCTTCACGATTGGTACTACCAAAAAAACGACTGATATTCACGCAGCGGCCTCGCCAATCACAGCTGTAATGCGCAGAACACGATCAAGGGGCAATTCTGCATTGGACAACACACCCAGCTGCGGGAAATGGTGATGTAGGAATCGGGCCAATATAGGGCGCAGCAGCGGCGCCACCACCAAGACGGTGGCGTCCCCGTTTTCTTCCTGACGGACGATGGCTTTTTCGGCATCGGCAAGCACGCTTTCAGCCAGCCCCGGCTCCAGTGCCCCACTGGTTGTAAATGCCTGGGTCAGGACGCGTTCAAGCGCCCCATCCAGGCCAATCACACGCAGCTCCGAGTCGGTGCCAAACCATTGCTGAACCAATGAACGGCCCAGGGCGACCCGGACTGCGGCCAACAAGTCTTCCCACCGCACCTCGGTACCAGCGGCGTCAGTCCCGGCGGCTGCCGAGACCTGCTCGGCCAGTGTTTCCAGAATGGTGCGCACATCGCGCACGGGCACATCTTCGTGCAACAGGCCCCGAAGCACCTTATGAAACACGGTCAGACTGACAAGCTTGGGCACCACGTCTTCAACCAGCTGTGGTGTGTCACGCGACACCCTGTCAAGCAGCTGCTGCACCTCGATCCGACCCAGCAGGTCGGCACTGTGCTGATGCATAAGATGGTTCAGATGCGTGGCAACAACCGTGCCGGCATCGACCACGGTGTACCCAGCCACCTGAGCCTCTTCGCGCTGTTCCACGTCAATCCAGACGGCAGGCAACCCAAACGCGGGATCCGTCGTACGCGGCCCCGGCAGTTCATCAATGTCTACCCCGCCCGGATCAATGGCCAGCCACTGCCCGGGGGTGGCAGCGCCGGCACCAATCTGTGCGCCAGACAGCAAAATGCGGTATTCCGTAGGCTTAAGCTCCAGGTTGTCCCGAATATGGACAACCGGCGGCAGAAAGCCCATGTCTTGGGCGAATTTCTTGCGCAAACTTCGGATACGGTGCAGCAATTCCCCATCCTGAGCATGGTCGACCAGCGAAATCAGGCGGTAGCCCACCTCCAGCCCTAGCGCGTCGACGGGCATGACATCATCCCAGCTGGCCTCGGCTGCCGATGCCTCGGCCGCCTGTGCTGCCTCGATAGGCTGTTGCTCACGCTGCGCCGCCTCGGCCTGACGGCGACGAATTTGCAGCCAGCCCAGCCCGCCCATGGCCAGTGCCAGCGTTAAAAATGCCAGGTTGGGCATGCCTGGAATGAGTCCCATAGCGGCCAGAATGCCACCGGTGATGAACATCACGTTGGGATTGTCGAAGAGCTGGGTGAGCATTTGCTGGCCCACGTCTTCGTCGGTTGCTACGCGAGACACCACCACGCCCGCCGCAGTTGAAATCACCAGAGCCGGGATTTGTGCAACCAGGCCATCACCAATTGTCAGGAGGGTATAGACATGCCCGGCGTCAGCGACCGACAGACTGTGCTGGCCGACACCAATCACCAGACCACCGATAATATTGATGACCATGATGAGCAAACCTGCAATGGCGTCACCCCGCACAAATTTGCTCGCGCCATCCATGGACCCGTAGAACTCGGCCTCCTGCCCCACCTCCTGACGTCGGCGCCGCGCATCGTCTTCACCAATCAGGCCGGCGTTCAGGTCGGCATCGATAGCCATCTGTTTACCTGGCAGGGCATCGAGTGTGAAGCGGGCACCCACCTCGGCGATCCGGCCAGCCCCCTTGGTGATCACTACAAAGTTGATGATCACCAGAATGATGAACACCACAATACCAACCGCAAAGTTGCCGCCAACCAGGAAGTGTCCAAACGCCTCGATGACCCGACCAGCGGCATCTGGACCCTTGTGACCGTTCATGAGCACCACGCGGGTGGAGGCCACGTTAAGCGCCAGGCGCAACAGGGTGGCAAACAGCAACACGGCGGGAAAGGCCGCAAAATCCAGCGGCCGCTTGGTGAACATGGCCACCAGCAGGATCATGACGGCCAATGAAATATTGAAGGTAAACAGCAGGTCAAGAATGACAGGCGGCAACGGCAGAACCATCATGGCCATGACCATAAGGATCAGGACCGGGCCAACCAGCAGGCGGGCCTGGGCCGAGGCGTTATCTCGCAGCAGCGTCATCAGGGCATTCATGTCAATGCAGTACCTTCCGTTGCGGCATGAGCCGGGTCAAGTGCCTGGGGCACGGGTAAATCAGCAGGCCGCTCGGGCTGTGGTGCCTGACCATCCTGCCACTGGCGCAGTTGATACACCCACGCCAGCACCTCGGCCACGGCGGAATACAGTTGCAACGGAATTTCCTGGTCGAGTTCAACATGCCGATACAGGGCACGCGCCAGAGGTGGTGCCGACAACATGGGCACCCGGTGTTCACTGGCCAGCGACATGATCTTGCCGGCAATCAGTCCGGCTCCCTTGGCAACAACCTGGGGGGCGCCGCCCTGTCCATCGCGGTAACGTAAAGCCACCGCGTAATGCGTGGGGTTGGTCACCACCACATCAGCCTCGGGCACGTTGGTCATCATGCGGCGTCTGGCCATGCTTCGCTGCTGCTGACGGATGTGCCCTTTCAGGTGTGGGTCGCCCTCGCTTTCCTTGTGCTCCTGCTTGACGTCCTGACGTGACATGCGCAGCTTCTTGTGGTGGCTATAGACTTGCCATGGCGCGTCAATCAGGACAATAAGCAACAACGATGCAACGATAAGACCGCAGCATAGCGCTACCAGCCGCATGCCCCCGGTTAGCGCTTCGGTAGGGCTGGCATGGATGAGTGCAATCATCTCGTCGCGATAGCTGATGATGACCAGCATGGCCACAACGGCAATACACAGGGCCTTGGCAATAGTCTTGAACAACTCAACCAGCGTATGCGCGGAAAACATGCGCTTGATGCCCTTGAGAGGGCTAAGCCGCTCGGCCTTGAAGGCCAGCGCCTTGGTTGAAAACAGCAACCCGCCCAGACTGACTGAAGCAAGAATGGCCACCACCACCAGCGTGCCGAACACCGGTGCCAGCGCCACCAGTGCCTGAAACGCTGACTCGGCGGCCAGACGAAGCATGACAGCCGTGTCGGTGGCAGCGCGGGGATCAAACCACATACTGCTATGCACAACACCCGCCAGTTCGCGATACAGCCGTCCGCCCAGCATCCACAAAGCGGCGACACCCGCGGAAAGCAGCAGGAAAGTATTCAGCTCGCGGGATCGGGCAACCTGCCCCTCTTCCTTGGCTTTTTCAAGCCGTCGGGGGGTTGCCGGTTCTGTTTTGTCTAGGTCGCTTTCCTCAGCCATTCAGGTCACATTGATCCAGTACGAGGTCGCGACATTTTAGTGGACACTGCCCTGGCGCAAGTCAGCAAGCTGCAGCCATAAAGGGTGGCAATTCACCCTGGTATTCAAAAGCCCAGGCTGGACAACAAGTCGTCAACCTGATCCTGTCCGGTTACCGTATCGTCGCTGGGCTGATCACTGACCTGCGGGCCGTTGAGCAGCGACTCCGTTGCCTCGCGCTGTTCCTGCGGCACATGGTCAAGCAGTACCTGAACCAGCTCGGTTTCGATGGCACCAATCACGCCCAGCATCCTCATGATCACCTGCCCTGTCAGGTCCTGGAAGTCCTGAGCCATGATGATTTCCATCAGGGTGTTAAGCGAATCACCGGTCTTGTCGGGCACGTCTGACAGGAATGCACGGGTATCGTCAACCAGTTCGCGCGCCTGTGACAGCTCGACGGGCTGGTCAAACCAGGCATCCCACCGCTGGTTTAGCTGACCAGCCTGATCACGCATGCCTTCCTGCCAGGGCTGCATCTGCTCGGCGGCATTCAGCACGCGGTTGGCTGCCTGTTCGGTCATGCGGGCTACGTAGTGCAGACGATCGCGGGCGTCAGGGATGGCATGCGCCGCCTCTTGGATGGCCTGATCCAGCCCCAGTTCGCGCATGTTTTCCCGCAGCATGCGCGTCAACTGCGCTAGCCGGGGCAATAAATCCTGAATAGGATCGGAATCGTTTTCGGGCAACGGATTGTGCTCGGTTGTCATAGTGCCCTCTACATGTTCAGTTGCTCGAAGATTTTGTTGAGCTTTTCTTCGAGGGTGGCGGCCGTGAACGGCTTGACCACATAGCCATTGGCCCCGGCCTGGGCCGCAGCAATAATGTTCTCCTTCTTTGCCTCGGCAGTCACCATCAATACCGGCAGGCTGGATAACTCTTCGTCCTGCCGCAGCTCTTTAAGCAGTGTCAGGCCGTCCATATTGGGCATATTCCAGTCGGACACCACCATTTCAAAATTGCCGTTGCGCAGCTTTTCAAGGGCAATGACGCCATCTTCAGCTTCATCCACATTTTCAAAGCCCAAGTCTTTGAGGAGATTGCGAATGATACGGCGCATGGTTGGAAAATCGTCCACCACCAGAATCTTCATGGTTTTCTGTACCACGTGATTACTCTCCGTGTTGTATTAATCAAGCAAAATGACAACAGGTCAGACCCTGTTCCCACGAGAAGCCACATTTCTCAGGATGGTTTCACTCATGTCCGGCAAGGCTACCTCAAGATCTGCGGCCCCAATACTAAGCGCCTCACGCGGCATACCAAACACAACGCTGGTTGCCTCGTTTTGTGCGATGGTGACTGCACCGGCCTGCTTCATGGCCAGCAGGCCCTGGGCGCCATCCTTGCCCATCCCTGTCAGGATGACCCCTACGCCATTGCGGCCGGCCACCGTGGCAGCCGACTGAAACAGCACGTCAACCGATGGCCGGTGACGATTGACGGGCTCGGATGCCTCAAGAGCCACCACATAGTTGGCACCGGACCGGGCCACCTTCATGTGTGCCACACCACCAGGCGCCAGATATACGTTGCCTGGCAGAATGCGCTGGCCATCTTCAGCTTCGTGCACCTGCAAGGCGCATAGCGTATTTAACCGCTGTACGAAGGATCGGGTAAAGCCCGCCGGCATATGCTGGGTAATCAGGATGGCCGGGCTGTTGGGCGGCATGGGCTCCAGAACCTGCCGGATGGCCTCGGTACCGCCGGTCGATGCGCCTATGGCAACCAGCTTTTCGGTCGTGGTGTAGGACAGGGTCAGCTGCCGACGGGCGGCCGTAGTCTGGGGTGCGAGCTTGCGTGGTCTGGAGGCTGCGGCCGCGCGTACTTTTTCGGCAATCTGCTCGCCGTACTCCATCATGCCATCGCGCAATCCCAGCTTGGGTTTGGTCACAAAATCGACCGCACCCAGCTCGAGCGCGCGCATGGTGACATCCGAACCACGCTCAGTCAATGACGACACCATCACGACGGGCATGGGACGCAGGCGCATCAGGCGTTCAAGAAAATCCAGCCCGTCCATGCGCGGCATTTCGACGTCAAGCGTCAGCACATCCGGATTATGGAGCTTGATCAGCTCGCGTGCCACCAGGGGATCTGGAGCAACAGCGACCACAGTCATGTCTGGCTGCTGGTTAATGATCTGTGTCATCAGGCTGCGCACCAGCGCTGAGTCATCCACACAAAGCACACGTATTTTAGTCATGGTTCATTGAAAACAATGAATGTGTCCGGCCTTGGTCCGCTCACTGCGGCGTCAGCTCGTACACGGTCTGCCCCAGCAGACGAAATGAATCAGTTAGATAAGTCAGGTTTTCGGAATGGCCGGCAAACAGCAGCCCGCCGGGCTTGAGCACGCGCGAGAATCCTTCCAGAACCCGCGCCTGGGTAGCCTTGTCAAAATAAATCAGTACGTTACGACAGAATATGGCGTCATATTTTGTGTCGGAAGGCCAATCGGAAGACACCAGGTTGACTGTCTGGTACGACACCATGTTGCGCACTTCTGCCTTGACTCTTGCCATGCCGGCACGCAAGCCTGTTCCACGCTGAAAATACTGTCTGAGCAGCTCTGCCGGAACCGGCTTGACGCGGTCAAGCGTATAAATACCTGCATGGGCGACTTCAATGGCGTGGGAATCAATATCCGTGGCATGCACACTGACCTGCTGGTCGGGATTGGTCAGAGATTCGCGTAACTGTATGGCAATTGAGTAAGGTTCTTCGCCCGTCGAGCACGCTGCAGACCATACTGTTATGGGACGCTGGCGTGCCGCAACAAACCTGCCAAGAATGTCAAAATGGTGTGCTTCACGAAAAAATGCCGTGTGGTTGATGGTGAAGGCGTTGACGAACGCCTGCCATTCGGCCGCGCCCGGATTCCTGTCAAGGTACTGCAAATACTCGTTAACGGTAGCGATATCCATGGCTTTGGCGCGCATGCCAAGTACGCGTTCCGCCATGTCACGCTTGTGTGCCCCCAGCACAATGCCACTGCGCTTTTGCAACAGATTGACGGCGCGCAGAAAGTCCTGCGGGTCGATGTCCGCCAGAGAGGGTGGGGCAAAAATTGAAACTGCTGAGGTCATGCCAATATTGTCCAATCAAGCCCCTGATGGATTGAACTGGTCGGCCAAGGGGCCGGCTTCCCGTTGATCCGAATGGGACACCGGATCTGCTGAAGTGGCCAGACGCGCCTGTTCGGAGGCATCGACATCGATGACCTCGGATCCGCCGAGCCTGAAAAAGGCAACCGCCTGGGTAAGCCGGGTCGCCTGTGTCTGCAGCGAGCCTGCTGCGGCAGCGGCCTCTTCAACCAGTGACGCATTTTGCTGCACCACGCCGTCCATTTCCGTGACCGCGACATTCACCTGTCCAATGCCGTCTGCCTGCTCGCGTGATGCTGCAGCAATTTCCGTCATGATGGTGGTGACCTGCCCAATGGATTCAAGCACTTCTTGCATGATGTTGCCTGCCTCGCTGGCGCGCCCTGCACCCTGTTCGATGCGAACGACAGAGTCGTCAATAAGCTGCTTGATTTCGCCTGCCGCCTTGGCGCTGCGTTGCGCCAGGGACCGGACTTCGCCCGCCACGACTGCAAAGCCCCGCCCCTGCTCACCGGCGCGTGCGGCTTCAACGGCTGCGTTAAGCGCCAGAATATTGGTCTGGAAGGCAATGCCATCAATGACTGAGACGATCTCGGACATTTGCCCTGAGCTGCTGGAAATGCCCTGCATGGTCTCGGTGACGGCGTTAACGGCGTCGCCGCCACGCCGCGCCACGTCGGACGCGCCTTTGGCAAGCTGATCGGCCTGCATGGCGTTTTCAGTATTTTGGCGCACGGTGCTGTCAAGCTCTTCCATGCTGGCCGCCGTTTGCTGCAGCGATGCCGCCTGCTGCTCGGTACGGCTGCTTAAATCGGTGTTGCCACGGTATATTTCTGTGGCGCCGGTGGTGATTTCGTCAACACCTGAGCGGACTTCGGACACAACCTGTGTCAGCCCCTGCTGCATGCGCTGCAGGGCGGCATATAACTGTCCGATTTCGTTGTTGTTGGTGACATCCACGCGCTGGCTCAGGTCGCCCGAAGCAATGCGATCAAAATGCTCACCCGCCCGACGCAAGGGCCGCAGGACCACGGTACCCAGGAACAGATAGGCCAGCACGCTGATGATCAGGGCGGCAATGATTGCAGACACCACAATCAGCAGCACCAGCCGATAGTGTTCGACCTCGTTACTGTGCCGGGCGTCAATCTCGCGGTTCTGATTGGCTGTCAGCTGCGAAACGGTGCTGAGCAGGTCATCTTCAAGGAAAAGCGTGGTGCCTTCCATATGGTCCTGATAGTCATTCATCTCCCCCTGTTCAAGCATGTTGATCATGGGATCAACACCTTCTTTCATGAGGTCATTGAATGCGGCATCCACACGGCTATAGAAGCCTGCAGGGTCGGGGATATTCTTGGACTGTTCGACAAACAACTGGTATTCATCGAATGTCTGGTCGTATTGTTCGCGCGCTTGCCCAAGCAGACTGATGGTCTGGTCGCTAAGTGCGCTGGCATCGTCAGCATCCACATTGGCCCAGTCTGCCGCGATGGCATTATTTTGCTGATCGCTATTGACGGCATAACTGGCCAGGGCACGACCCAGAATGACCTGCGTTTCTTTGTAGCTACTGACAGCCTCTACCAGGCTGCCACGCGCCCGCTGAGTCCGCACAACATCGCCAAGTGTCTGGTTATTAAGGTAAATGGAGCCGACACCCAGCACGGCACCGGCCACCAACATGATGAAAAACAGACCCAGCACGAGCATAAGGCTGGTGCGGATCCGCAAATTCTGCATCATGGCAACTAATTTACGCATGGTCGTGTCCCTTTTTATTAGGATGAACAGCCTGATGGTGTGGGTTCAGGCCATGGCTTGCTCAACCAGCTGCATTTCATCACTGGTCATGAGCTTTTCAATATCAACAAGAATCAGCATGCGCTCATCCACCGTGCCAATACCAGTCAGGTACTCTGTGGCAAAGGCCGAGCCAAAGTCGGGGGCCGCGCTAAGCTGGGACGGCTGCAGAACAAGCACATCAGAGACACCGTCAACCACGATCCCCACAACACGCGATGCCAGGTTGAGAATGACCACGACCGTCTCGTTGTTATATTCGACCGATTCAAGATTGAACTTGATGCGCATATCGACAATGGGCACAATCACGCCACGCAGATTGGTCACCCCTTTGATGAAAGAGGGTACGTTGGCAATGCGCGTCACGGATTGGGCATCGTAGCCACGAATTTCCTGAACTTTCAGGATATCAATGCCATACTCCTGGGAGGCAAGGGTGAAAACCAGATATTCCTGCCCGCCAACCTCTTTGTCGTCCTGGCCTTTTTCTGTCTGATTGAACATAGTGGTGTCTCCGAAACGCGCTAAGCGGTGGTGATCGCTGTTTGCTGCGTCAACCGCGTCAATGAAAATACGTCAACAATCAGGGCAACACTGCCGTCGCCCAGTATGGTGGCAGCCGAAATGCCGGGAATCTTGCGATAGTTGGCTTCAAGGTTCTTGACCACCACCTGATGCTGCCCGATCAGGTGATCGACCAGCAGCGCAAAACGTGTCTCTTCGGCTTTCAGGATGACGGCAATGGCCTGGCTGATATCAGTTTGTGCACCGTCCACATCGAAAATCTCATGCAGAGCAATAAGAGGCAGGTATTCGCCCCGGACATGCAACACCTTCTGATCGTCCGACAGGTAGTGCACCTGGTCGGCTTGAGGCTGCATGGACTCCATGACGTTGGACAGCGGCAGAATAAACGTCTCGTTTCCTACCTGCACCGACATGCCATCCAGAATGGCCAGCGTCAAAGGTAGGATGATCCGTGTAACGGTGCCCTTGCCGGCAGTGGAGGACAGGTGAATATGCCCGCCCATGCCTTGAATATTGCGCCGCACCACATCCATGCCGACACCCCGTCCGGAAATGGCTGTCACTTCCTTGGCCGTGGAAAACCCGGGCGCAAAGATCAGTTGCCAGAGTTCGTCGTCGGGCGTGTTTTCGTCGACCGCAAAACCTTGGGACATGGCCTTGGCGAGAATTTTGTCGCGGTCGAGTCCGGCGCCATCATCAGACACCTGAATAACGATATGGCCGCCACTGTGTTCGGCCGCGAGGGTCAGCACGCCCTCGGGATCTTTGCCCTTGTCGATACGCTCCTGGGGCAGTTCGATGCCGTGGTCAATGCTGTTGCGCACCAGGTGCGTGAGCGGATCAATGATGCGCTCGATCAGGCTTTTATCCAGCTCCGTAGCCTGACCCGTGGTTACCAGCCTGATGTCCTTTTTCATGGCCGACGCGCTTTCACGCACGACACGCGGGAACCGGCTGAACACGTAGTCCATGGGCATCATGCGAATGGACATGACTGCTTCCTGCAGATCACGGGCATTGCGCTCCAGTTGCTCGACACCGCTCATGAGGCGATCGTGCACCACAGGGTCCATACCCGACGTTGTCTGGGTGAGCATCGCCTGCGTGATCACGAGTTCGCCCACCAGGTTGATGATCTGATCGACCTTTTCGACCCCAACGCGTAATGTGCTGCTGGCAGTCGATTGTGCGCCCGTATTGCGCCGCGCCGTACTACGACCGGACGACTCGGGCGCGGCTGGACTTTTACTGTCGGGGGCCGGGGTGGCAGCGGGCTCTGCCGGCTGGTCGGAAGCGACAGTATCGGTGGCGGGCGATGCCGGCTGCTCTGGCGCCTGATTGGACGCCGCCGGTGGCTGTTCAGGCTTGACGGCCAGTTGCTGCTTGTTGACGACAAAGCAGCAGACTGCCTCGATATCGTCGACCGTTGCAGTAGTATCTACCCACAGCGTCAGAGAGGAATCGCCGGCTTCCCTGTGAACGACGGTGCCCATGATACCCATTTCGGTCTCGAGCGCAGCGGCATCGTCCGGCTTGATATCGGTTAGGTCAATGCGCAGTATCTGTGTACCGCCATCGGCCGCTGCCGCAGCAGGCTCCGAAGTAGACTCCAGGCCCTCCTCCGGTTTTTGGCTGGATGACGCGTCGTCGACAGCTGGCTGAGGTGATGCCTCGTGAGCATTCTGTGTGGCTGCGACGCCTCCTTCCTGACGCTCGAGTGCCAGCTGACGCAGCTGGTCACAAATACGCTGATAGGCGGCCTCGTCGGGCTCTTCAGAGTTTCGATAGGCGGCAAGCTGGTCGGTCAACACATCCTTGGCTTCCAGAAAAATGTCAATCATGTCTTTGCGCAGGACGAGCTCGTCCTGGCGGATATAGTCCAGCACGTTTTCCAGCAAATGGGTGGTGTCAGCCAGATGCTCGAAGCAGCCGAAGGTTCCCGCCCCCCCCTTGATGGAGTGTGCTGCGCGGAAGATCCCATTCAGGTCGTCCATGGTCGGCGCGTCAACATCCAGCCCAAGCAGCAGCTGCTCCATATCGGCCAGCAACTCTTCGGCCTCGTCGAAAAACATGTCATAGAACTGACTGAGATCGACTCCTGCGCTCATGTGCTATTCCTTAACCTTGTTTGTTTGAGGGGAGGCCCCCGTTGCCGCGCCGTCGCCGGACATCTGTGCCTCGTCAGGTGGCTGAACGGAGGACTCGGGGGAGGCCGGCACCATATTGATGCCGTGACCAATTTTTTCCTGATCGATCATGTCATCAAGCTGACTGCTGCTGGAGCCTGCATGTGCCTGTTCATCGATACGACGCTCGGCACGTTCGTTAAGCACCACAATACTGATACGACGGTTAACGGCCGCGTTCGGCTCATCTTTAATCAGGCTGACCGTGGAAGACAGGCCCAACACCTGTTTGACCTTATCTTCATCGAGCCCCCCTGCCACCAGCTCTTTGCGGGCGGCGTTGGCACGATCGGCTGAAAGTTCCCAGTTGCTGTATTCCCGCTCGCCCGACAGATACTGAATAGCATCGGTATGGCCTGCCAGGGTGATCCGGTTGGGCAACCGGTTGAACATGGGCGCTAAGGCGCGCAGGACGACAGTCAGGTCGCGCTGCATGCGGGCACTGCCCAAAGCAAACATGGGCCGACTTTGCTTGTCAACAATCTGTACTTGCAGCCCATCGGGCGTCATGTCCAGAAGCAACTGCGGCCGATACTCTTCAAGGACCGGATCGGTCTCGATCAGGTTGTCCAAATCAGACTTGAGCTCTTCCAGGTGCTGGGTATCGCGTGCGTCGCTGACGCTGAATGACTCGCCGCGGGCAGGCACAGGATGGGGCACCAGCGCAGGGGTGCCGCCCGGAATAATACTGCTGGATTCGCCCATGCCCTGACCGCCGGGAATCACGCTTTCGTCCGAATTATTGGTGTCACCACCACCCCGCACGGCTTCCATGAGCGGCATGCGAAAGTATTCGGCAATGGTTTTGAGGTCGTCCTGGGGAATCAGGCTGAGCAGCCACATGACCAGGAAAAACGCCATCATGGCAGTCATGTAGTCTGCGTAGGCGATTTTCCAGCTGCCGGCAGGCGGAGCAGTGACCGGGCGCTGGCGTTTGCGACGGACGACAATACGCTGGGAAGCCTGACCGGCCCGACCGCTGAAGCTCATGAGGTGCCCTGTTCGGATTTCCTGGCGCTTGAGCGCGTATCGCGAACATGCTCTTCAAGTTCAATGAATGATGGACGGTGGTAAGAGAACAGCACCTTGCGCCCAAACTCGACAGCCAACTGGGGCGGATACCCGTTCATGCTGGCCAGCAGCGTGACCTTGATGCACTCGAGGACCTTGCTTGATGCCGCTACCCGGCGCCCCATGGACCAACCGACCGGCCCTACGAATCCATAGGCCAGCAAAATGCCCAGAAATGTGCCAACCATGGCCTTGGAGATCAGGTCGGCCAGAATGGCGGGCGGCTGATCGACCGATGCGAGCGCTTTAATGACGCCCAACACTGCGGCCACAATCCCGAAAGCCGGCAATGCATCCGCCACCGTATGCAACGCGTCAGCTGGAACCTGCTGCTCGGCCCGGTGGGTTTCGATCTCTTCGTCCATGAGCGTTTCGATCTCGAAGGCGCTCATGTTGCCGCTGATCATCAGGCGAAAGTAATCGGTGATGAACTCCATGACCAACGGATCCCGCAATACTAGGGGATATTCGGCAAAAATATCGCTTTCTTCAGGGGTCTCGATATCGTCTTCGATGGAGATGAGGCCATCGCGGCGGGATTTATTGAGCAACACATACAGCACTGCCATGATCTGCATGTACATGTCCTTGCTGTATGGGCTACGCCGAAATACACCCGGAATGGCCTGCAACAAGGACTTGATGGACTTGCCATTATTGGAGGCAACATACGCGCCCAACGCCGCGCCACCAATGAGCAAAAATTCGAACGGCTGGTAAAGGGCCCCGAAGTGCCCGCCCAAGGCCACGAAGCTGCCAAAAACGGACACAAAGACAATCAGGAAACCTAGCAGGATCAACACGGAAAAAACCCTTTCAGTCGGAGCGAATCATAATGATCGCCCGGATATGGCATTTTGGAAGCGTGCGTCAATGCAGCTTTTAGGGGCTAACTTCGCGTTTCTGATCAGACAGAACGCCATTGATCATGACAGGGCGCGAACACTGTTGCGAGATTTGCGTGCCGTTGCAGCGCGCGTCTTGCCAGCCCGGGGTGGTGGGCGGCAAATAGCACAGATGTAATTTTCGACCGGCTCGTACGCGTGCGAGATGAAACCGCCACTGCACTGTGTGCAGGACGCGAGCTGAAGCATGTCGCTGTCAAAGAAACGCAACAGCATCCAGGCTCTGGTGAAGCTGAGCACCGGCTCGTCATTGGGCTCGCCCGCCCTGCCCGCATCAGCCTGCTCAAGATACAACCGGTAGGCATTGATCAGGGCACGAATGTTGGTGGAATCAGTGTGTTCGCGAAGATACAGGTAGTGACTGTAGAACAGGGTGGCATGGATATTGGGCAGCCACGTCATGAACCAGTCGACCGAATACGGCAGCATGCCCTTGGGTGGTGAGGCTTGCTGGATCTCACGATACAGACGCGCCAGCCGGTCGTAGCTGAGCGAGGTTTCAGCCTGCAGGACCTGAAGCCGCGCGCCCAGCCTGATCATGTCGGAGGCAAGCAGAATATCGTCAGCTTCGCGCGCGACGCTTTTTGAAGACATAGGGCAACCTGGAAACTAA
>DAHVSI010000092.1 GCA_027324645.1 Castellaniella sp.
GCAATCAGTTCCTGGGCCTTGCATTGACGCTGCAGATCCTGGATTTCGCTTTCACGAGCCAGCAAGCCCGCCTCCTGCGTATCGGGCGCATAAAACCGCACACTGACCTGATCGACGACATGGCCGTCCCGAACGACTGCACACTGGCCGGGCTGTAAAGATTCACGCAAAGCCAGAGCGGCATCCATGGTGTCGCAGGCAAATACCCCCGTCAGCCACGCCTTGACCACACTGTGCAGGCCTGCCTGTTCAACATGCACCAGCGCTGCCAGGGGGCGGACACCATCAAGCGTGTGCGCCGGCGCATTCTGGTCGGCCACAGCCGCATCCTGGGCGCCCGTGGTGGCAGCAGATTCATACACAGCCAGCTTTGCCGGTGGCGCCTGCACATCGTGCATAAATGTAGACACCGACGGGACGGACACCCCGGTCATCCGGTCGCTTAACACTGCCTCAAGCGCCTGCTCCCAGCCGGACGGCACCTGCAACTGCTGCCACAGGCGAGGCGCCTCGGCCAGCCCATGCTGCTGCAACCATGACTGCAGACCGCTTTTTAATTGCACATTTTCCTGCAAGGCGATCAAAGCTTGCAGCCTGGCCTGAAGTTCGTCTGCCGTGCGTGCTGCCTCGCGCGCCTGACTGGCCAGCTGCGCACGCTCGTTATCCAGCTGGGGCTGCGCCGCCTCCAGTTCAAGCAAGGTGGCACGCGCCTGGTCAAGCTGATTGGCTTGGGCACGCGCATCACCCTCAATGCGCCGTTGTTCATCGTGGTCCGGCAAGGTCGTGCCGGCCAGCTCTTGCTGCAAGCGATCGTGCCGGCCGGCCTGCGTGTCCATGCGTGTTCGGGCATCGCTGCGTGTTTGGGCCGCCAACGCCAGGGCCTGTTCAAGGCGTGTCAGTTCGTTTCGTATCCCTTCCCGGTGGGCGGCAGCCTGGCTGACTTCCGCCTCAAGCTCGGGCATGGTGGCTACATCGTCGTCTATGCGGCCCAGCAGTACCTCACTCTGGGCCTCGCTTTCTTCCAGCTGCGCCGCCACCTCTTCCAGCTGCTCTGCGGCGTGCTCGATTTGTTCGTGCCACTGTGTGCGCTGCTCGCTAAGCTGGGTATGACGCGACTGCAGCCGTTCACGGGTTTGCGTCAGGTGGCGAATCTCGGTTTCCAGGCGGCTGACCTCAGCCCCGGCCGCATATAACTGCCCCTGCGCCTGGTGTACCGCGTCGGCAGCCTGCTGGTGTGCCTGGCGCCTGGACTCAAGCGCAGACTCGTGACGTCGCAAGCCCGTGCGGACTTCTTCCAGCCGTGTTTGCGCTTGTTCTATGGCCAGAAAATGGCCCTGCTGTTCGCGTCGGGCTTCCGTTTCGCGCAACAGCCACAGTGCCCGCTGCTTGTGCGCGCCTTCGTCCTGAAGGTCACGATACTGGCGGGCCACTTCAGCCTGGGCTGTCAGGTGCTCAAGCTGTGTCTCGAGCTCGCGCATGATGTCTTCCAGGCGCGTCAGGTTGTCACGCGTATCGCGCAAGCGGTTCTCGGTCTCGCGGCGACGTTCTTTATAACGTGATACCCCGGCAGCCTCTTCAAGATACACACGCAGTTCTTCAGGGCGTGCCTCGATCAGGCGGTTGATCATGCCTTGGCCAATAATGGCGTAGCCGCGGGTGCCCAGGCCTGTACCCAGAAAAATATCGTAGACGTCGCGCCGGCGCACTGCCTGGTTATTGATGAAGTAGGTACTGGCACCATCGCGGGTAAGCACCCGGCGCACCGACAGTTCGGTATAGGCGCCCCATTGCCCGCCGGCACGCCCCGATGTGTTGTCAAATACCAGCTCGACCGAGGCTCGGGCGGCCCGCTTGCGCTTGTCCGAGCCATTGAAGATGACGTCCTGCATGGACTCGCCACGCAATTCGGCTGCACGGCTTTCGCCCATGACCCAGCGCACGGCATCGATAATGTTGGACTTGCCGCAACCATTGGGGCCAACCACGCCCACTAATTGGCCGGGCGTGGGAATGGTGGTGGGCTCAACAAACGACTTGAAGCCAGCGAGCTTAATCTGTGTCAGACGCATGGAGGACCATGTAAGACAGGCTACTGGAAGAATCAGCGCTATCATAACGCACTGACCATGGGGCTACGGCTGGCGGCCAATGTGCTCTATGATGTCCGGCGGCCGGCATTGCCCGGCTTATTCACGCATTCTGATGGTCGGAATGCGACTTTTGAGGAACCCGGTGAGAAAAGGCTTTTATCTGGTCATGGTGGCTCAGGGGCTGTCATCCCTGGCGGACAATGCGTTGCTCATTGCCGCTATCGCCCTGATCGCCGAACTGCACGGCCCCGACTGGATGATCCCCCTGATGAAGTGGTGGTTTGCCCTGGCTTATGTAGCCCTGGCTGCCTTTGTGGGCGCCTTTGCCGACTCCCGGCCAAAAGGCCATGTCATGTTCCTCACAAACGCCATCAAGATATCGGGCTGCCTGCTCATGTTTGGCTACAACATCCTGGCGCCCGACACCATCAGCCAGCTGGCAGTGGTGTTTGCAGCCTACACTCTGGTCGGCATTGGTGCTGCGGCGTATTCTCCGGCCAAGTACGGCATTGTCACTGAAATGCTGCCACCTGCCCTGCTGGTCAAGGGCAACAGCTGGATCGAGGGGCTGACTGTCCTGTCAATCATCGCCGGCACCGTCACGGGCGGCATACTGATCAACCCCATCGTGTCCGCCCAGCTGCTGCAAACCGAATGGATTGGTGCCGTGGCGACCAACAGCGCCGAAGCCGCCATTCTCATCATCAGCCTCATTTATCTGTGCGCAGCGCTGGTCAATCTTCTCATTCCGCGTACCCACGTGGTCTATCCGCCGCAGCGTGGCACCCCCGTACGTCTGGTACGCCAGTTTGCAGGGTATGTCCGGGTACTGTGGAGCGATCGGCTGGGCCAAATATCGCTGGCCGTGACTACCCTGTTCTGGGGGGCCGGTGCCACGCTGCAGTTTATTGTGATTGAGTGGGGCGCCCAGCACCTGGATTACCGGTTAGATCAGGCTTCTATCCTGATGGGCGTTGCGGCACTGGGCACCATAGGCGGTGCCATCTTGGCGGGCCGGGTGCCCCTGAAACGCGCCTTATCCGTTTTGCCCATGGGCATCATGATGGGGCTGGCTGTCCTGCTCATGCCTCTGGTGCAAAAAGGCTGGACGGTCTATGCCATCTTGCTGCTCATTGGCGGCCTGTCAGGCTACTTTGTGGTACCCATGAACGCCTTGCTGCAACACCGCGGCCACGTGCTGCTGTCGGCCGGCCACTCGATCGCCGTTCAAAACTTCAATGAACAGACCAATATTCTGTTGATGCTAACTGTCTACAGCCTGATGCTGTGGCTGGACCTGCCCATCAACTGGATTATCGTGATCTTTGGAACCATGGTGTCGTTATTGATGCTGGTTATTATTGCCTGGAACCGGCACAACCATCGCGCCGACCCGGAGCTGACCGACATGATTGGCCAAAGCGGCCATGGCCAGGCACTGGAATACCAGGACTGATCAGCCTTTGCCCGCTTCCTGCGTGAGGTTGCGCACCAGTGCCAGGTCTTCCCATGCCTGCGCCTTGCGGTGAGGGTGCACCAGCAAGGTGGCCGGATGCCACGTCACAACCAGCGGCAGCGTTCGCCCATCCGGCGCCGCAAACTGATGCACACGGCCCCGCAACTCTTCAAGCGGCGTCTGGGTGTTTAACAACGCCTGCGCTGCCAACCTTCCCACCACCAATACGTGCGCCGGCTGCAACTGCTGTATCTGGGCATGCAACAACGCGCTGCAGGCTGCGATATGGTCATCGCTGGGCGGGCGGTTACCCAAAGGCCGGCACTTGACCACGTTGGTGAAAAACATGGTCACAGGCTTGACGCCCGGCGGCTGTGGTGCCTCATCTGCCTGCCATAGCGATGCCTGCAGACCCGCTGCCGCCAGCATGGCGCGCAGCAGCTCACCCGGTTTGCCCTGAAATGGCCGGCCCACCCGATCATCCGCACTGCCCGGCGCTTCGCCGACCACCAGCCATTGCGGTTGCTGGACATCGCCGGCGCCAGGCACCGCGTGGTGTCGCTGCTCATGCAGCTCGCACGCCTGACACTGCAAAGCGTACTCATGCAGGCCTTCAGGTGTGGCAGGCAAGTCGTCAATTGATACCACAGTAGGCTGCTTGGCCGGCGCCGGCTTTGGTTGCTCCGGTGCAGGTTGGGGCGCCCGTACAGGTGGCGCTGACCGGAACGTGGCTTGTACCGATTGTGGTCGCTGGGTAGGCTGCAGCTCTGACTGCGGCGGCTCTGCCGTCGGCCTGTCTGGACGGCGAAACACGGCCAGCACATCACTGCCCACGCCTATTTCGGCCAGCCACGCCCGCTGGATAGGGGTCAGGGCCAGTCTATTATCTGGTGCAGACTGATCAGGCGAGGCAGACGTCCTGGGGTTTGTCATGGCGCTTGTGTGTGGGCTAACTGCTTGCGCATGACGCAAGCATCCTCACGCGTATTGTGCGGGCCTGGATAATACTCTTTGCGTACCGAGCACGGGCTGTACCCCTGGTGTCGATAAAAACCAATGGCCTGGTCATTGGACTCCCGCACTTCCAGAACCACCGTATCAAGCTGCCGGTATTGCGCCTGCTTTTCGCAGTGGTCGAGCATGGCTCGGCCCAGGCCCTTGCCCTGATACGCAGGGTCAACCCCAATAACAAGCAGATGGGCCACATCGGGCGCCATCATGGCGATGTAGTAGCCGGCTACCTGCCCTTGCTGCATAATGACCCAGGCGGGATAACCGGCCTGAAGGCAGTCAGCAAAATTGCGCCTGGACCACGGAAAGGACTGCACCCGGCTTTCAATACCGGCTACAGCATCCAGGTGGCCCGGCATCATGGGTTGCAGCGTCTGGCCAATGGCCGGGGCCCGCGGGTTGCCCCCTGCCCCCAACGTACGCTCGTGCGTGGTAAACGCCACCTTGTCGCGTACGTACAAAGGCACGGCGGCCTGCACCGGCTGCACCTGGTCGCGGTGCCAGGCCTGCAAACCCAGATCGGCCATGGTCAGGGCCTCAGCGCGCAAGGCTTCAGCACGCCGCACAGACGGCCGCTGCAGCAGCTGGGCAGCCATCTGAGGGTAAGCTTCCATGGCGTCGCCAGACAGCCATACTGTTTCGTCGGCAGACACGCCGGTTTCAGCCACAAACTGGTCCAGCCATAACCCCACCTGCCCGGCAGCAACAAGCGTAGGCGCCTGCAGCTCGGTCCATTGCCCATCGGCCGTGTCAGGAGAGCGGTAGGCGGCAAGATAAACCTCGTCCATGCGTGCATCCTGCAAGACCACATGGTGGGCTGCCAGGGTACCGGCAGGTACGGTCACCGCGTGGGCACGAGCGGCCACAGCCAGCAAAGACGGAATGGGGATCACGCCTATGCCCAGCCCAGCCGCCATCCCCTGGGCCACACCACACGCTACCCGCAAGCCGGTAAAGCTGCCCGGACCTTGCCCCACGACAATGGCCGACAACTGCTCGCGCCCAATTCCTGCCTCGTCAAGCAAGGCATTGACCATGGGCAGCAAGCGTTCGGCATGTTCGCCCGAACCCTCGTGCGAGCGTGTGTACCGCTGCACGTCCCCACCGGAGTCAGCCACGAGCGCTACATCGCACACCGGCGACGACGTGTCGATAACAAGCAGATAGATGGTCATGCGCGCTATTTTACGGCAAGCAGAACAGGTAAAGCGGTACCTACCGCATTTGTCATTTTATCGGTAGAATACACAGGAGCCGCTCACAAGGCCGGCCATGCCTTACCAGTGCAGTCATTCGGTTACCCCCATGAATGCTGCCTACCAAATACTTCAAATGTAAAAAGCCGATACGGCGCACTGTACGTAACGGCGCCGCCCTGTTACATTTCGCTCATGACTACACAAAATCAATCACCTATACGCAAAATTCTTGTCGTTGACGACGATCCCAGGCTCCGTGATCTGCTACGCCGTTACCTGTCGGAACAGGGGTTTAACGTCTATGTAGCAGAAGACGGCAAAGAAATGACCAAGCTCTGGCAACGCGAACATTTTGATCTGCTCGTCCTGGATCTGATGCTTCCCGGTGAAGACGGCCTGTCCATCTGCCGCCGGTTGCGCGGTTCGCACGACAACACACCCATCATCATGCTTACCGCCAAGGCCGAAGAAATCGACCGCATCGTGGGCCTGGAAATGGGTGCTGACGACTACCTGACCAAGCCCTTCAACCCGCGCGAACTTCTGGCACGGGTCAATGCCATCCTGCGCCGTCGCGGCACAGAAGAGCACCCGGGCGCCCCCAGTCAGGACAACGAATCGGTGGAGTTTGGCCCTTATGTGCTGAATTTGTCCACCCGCACGCTCACGCGTGACAACGAACCTGTTCCCATCACCACGGGCGAGTTCTCGGTACTCAAAGTCTTTGCCCGGCACCCCAAAGTACCCCTGTCACGCGACAAGCTGATGGAACTGGCACGTGGGCGCGAGTACGAAGCCTTTGACCGCAGTCTTGATGTGCAAATATCCCGCCTGCGCAAGCTTATCGAACCCAATCCCTCCAAGCCTGTGTTTATTCAAACAGTCTGGGGTCTGGGCTATGTCTTTGTCCCCGATGGTGGCCGGTAACCTGCCCATGCAGCGACACTGGGCCTAACTCAATCCAGTGTCCCCTACCGGCGCTCCCACCCCCCGCGTGCAAAACTACTCCCAATCCCGTTTTCGACTGGGGTTATTTGGACGCACGCTCGCTTTACTTACCTTGCTCATGCTGGTCAGCCTGGTTATCTGGCTGCGCGTGTTCTTCAGTATCGAAGAAGGCCCGCGTGCCCGCCAGATGGCCGAGCGTGTGACGACGGCCGTCAGCATCTCGCGGTCCGCCCTGGCTTACGCGCCTTCAGGGGTACGGCCATCGCTCATGCTTGACCTAGCCACCAAAGAAAGCCTGCGCGTACAACCCCTGGAAAGCACTGACCGGCGCGAAGCCATGCCCGATTCCCGCTACTGGCAACTGGTCTCGGCGCAAATCAAGGAACGCCTGGGCAAAAATACGTACATCAACTGGTCAGTCAACGACACGCCAGGCATCTGGGTCAGCTTTACGCTTAATGACGACCCGTACTGGCTCGTGTTCGAGCGGGAAGAGCTTGAACTCACATCCGGTCTGGAGTGGCTTGGCTGGCTGGCCTCGGCCCTGCTGCTTGCTCTCCTGGGGGCCGCCATTAGTGTACGGTTTGTCAACCGCCCGCTGGCCCGCATGGTGCGCGTGGCACAACAAATGGCCCATGGCCAGACACCGTCTCCTCTGCCCGAAAAAAAAGGGGCTGCCGAAATCCGCGACATGAACATCGCGTTCAACCGGATGGTGCGCGATATCCGGCAGGCAGAAGCCGACCGCGAGCTCATGCTGGCCGGCATTTCACACGATTTGCGCACCCCGCTTGCCAGAATGCGGCTTGAAATTGAAATGAGCCAGATCAGCGACGATGCGCGACACGCCATTGACGAAGACCTGGCCCAGATCGACCACAGCATCGGCCAGCTCATGGAATATGCCCGGCCGGCCAGCACGGCACCGGACCAGGGCATTGATGTCTCGGCAACCATCAGGGAAGTCGTTGACCGTGAACAGCTTCATATTCAAAACCAGGGTGGCAAGCTCACCGCCACCATTGAATCGGGTCTCCATGCACGCATCAATGCGCACGACCTTAAGCGCATCGTGATCAACCTGATTCAGAATGCGCGGCGCTACGGTTTGCACCCCGAGACCGGGCAAGTCGCCATCCACGTCACGGCAGCCACACACGGCAACAGCATTCTTATTGAAGTTGCGGATTCGGGCTCGGGCATATCGGAGCAAGACATTACCCAGCTACTGCGACCGTTTTCACGTGGGGATGCAGCGCGCACCGGAGTAAGCGGTGCAGGCCTTGGTTTGGCAATCGTTGAACGTTTGCTGCAACATGTGGGAGGCAGGCTGGAGCTGGCCTCCAACAAACCACATGGCCTGGCGGCCCGCATCTGGTTGCCACGTCGCCGTGCCCGCCAGGCTACTGCCGACGAAACGACATGAGTTCAGGGTCAAACATAACCACCTGATTGCGCTGCCCCTTGGCCGTATACAGTGCGGCATCAGCCTGTTCCAGCAGCATTGACACATTCCTTGCAGCACCCGACGCCGGCCTACCCGGATGATTGCTTGCCACACCAATGCTGACGGTTAACGGCGAGCCCTCATCCGGGTAGATGTGCTCAATGCTTTCTTCA
>DAHVSI010000063.1 GCA_027324645.1 Castellaniella sp.
CCTTTACTGTCCAACCCGACGAATACGCTATCACGGTACGTCACGACATTCGTAACCTGGGCGATAGCGCGGTCCACCCATCACTGTATTTCCAGCTGACCCGAGACGACTCCGACCCTCAGGAAACCTCCACCTTCTACCGAACGTTTACAGGCCCGGCGTTATATTCGGATGAAGACAAATACCAAAAGGTCAAATTTTCTGATGTTGACAAGGGTAAGGCCAAATACACCAAAGAAGCAGACAACGGCTGGATCGGCATGGTTCAGCATTACTTTGCTTCAGCCTGGGTTCCTCCACAAGGAAAAGCCCGTAAGAACGAAGTATTAAATCTATCCGACAACATCTACGCCGTTCGAACCATCGAAGGGGTGGGCACGATCGAACCCGGCCAGACAGAAAGCGTCACTGCCAACCTGTGGGTAGGTCCCCAGGATCAAAAAGCCATGAACGAACTGGCTACGGGTCTGGAACTTGTAGTGGATTATGGCTGGCTGACCATCATCGCCAAGCCGCTGTTCAAACTCATGACTGGCATTCATGCCCTTATCGGTAACTGGGGCTGGACCATCATCGTCCTTACCCTGCTGATCAAGGCCGTGTTTTATCCCCTGTCTGCAGCCAGCTACCGTTCGATGGCAAAAATGAAGCAGGTGGCGCCGCGGATGAAATCGCTGCGCGAACAGTACGGCGACGATCGTGCCAAGCTTAATGCGGCCATGATGGAAATGTACCGGACCGAAAAAATCAACCCGCTTGGGGGGTGTTTACCCATGCTGGTCCAGATTCCGGTGTTTATTGCCCTGTACTGGGTCTTGCTGGGCAGCGTTGAAATGCGCGGTGCGCCCTGGATTGGCTGGATTCAGGACCTGTCCGTACGCGATCCGTGGTTTATATTGCCTGCGTTCATGATGGCAACCATGTTCTTGCAGATCAAGCTCAACCCCACACCTCCCGATCCCATGCAGGCCAAGGTCATGATGATCATGCCGCTGGTATTTGGCGGGATGATGTTCTTCTTCCCGGCAGGTCTGGTGCTTTACTGGTGCATGAACAACTCAATATCCATTATTCAGCAACGCTACATCATGCATAAACTGGATAAGGAAGCTAAAGCAACATCAAGCTGATTCCACTCACTCTGGTACTGCCCAAAACCGGCAGTACCGCTTTAGCTAGCACCTATCAGGCCCGCCATTTGGCGGGCTTTTTCGTACACTAGGTCCTACCCAAAACGGAAACCTGCCTAGCATGACAGCTACTGATCTTCCCATTATTGCTATTGCCACCGCGCCCGGACGGGGCGGCATTGGTGTGATACGCATCTCTGGTAACAACCTTGATTCCCTGGCCCAGCGGCTTTTTAACCGCCCGCTTACACCCAGGCACGCGCATTTGCTTGATTTCAATGATGCCGAAGGCAACGCCATTGATGCCGGCATTGTGCTGTATTTCAAAGGCCCCCACTCCTATACCGGTGAGGATGTACTGGAACTGCAGGGGCATGGTGGTCCGGCAGTGCTTAAGCGCGTTTTGCAACGGTGCCTGGAGCTAGGTGAAGACATGGGTCTACGCCATGCACAACCCGGGGAATTTACCCAGCGCGCCTTCTTGAATGACCGCATGGACCTCGCTCAGGCAGAGGCCGTTGCCGACTTGATTGAAGCGTCATCGGAAGCGGCTGCCAAAAGCGCGATGGCGTCACTAAGTGGTGTGTTTTCTCAACAAGTCCATGCACTGAATCAACGAATTATTCACCTGCGCATGCTTGTCGAGGCAACACTGGACTTCCCCGAAGAGGAAATTGATTTCCTTGAAAAGTATCAGGCTGCTGCCACGCTTGCTGACCTGCAGGACGAACTCAATGTACTCATGACCCAGGCTCGCCAGGGGCTGATTTTGCGGGAAGGCATGCATGTCGTTCTGGCCGGTCAGCCCAATGTGGGAAAGTCTAGTCTGCTTAATGCACTGGCCGGCGACGATGTTGCCATCGTGACGGATATTGCCGGTACCACAAGGGATAAAGTCACCCAGCTGATCCACATTGAGGGTGTGCCTATCCATATTGTTGATACGGCCGGGCTGCGTGACACCACGGACCGGGTTGAGAGCCTTGGTATAGCGCGTACCTGGGCAGAAATAGAGAAAGCTGACGTCATTATCCATTTACAGGACGCCCGGGATCACGCCGGCAGTCTGGACACGACAATCACAGACCGCTTGCCGCCCCGCACGCCTATCCTGAATGTGTTCAACAAAACTGACCTCATCCCCTCCAGCATCAGCCGTCCACAAGAAAGCACAAACGGCCCCTCACATACTTTGCATATCTCGGCTAAAACAGGCCAAGGGCTTAATGAGCTGCGTCAGGCTTTGTTGCGCATCGCTGGATGGTCATCGGGCCACGAGTCCCCGTGGCTAGCCCGGGAGCGCCACCTCGAAGCGCTCACCGCTGCTGCAGCGCATCTGACCCTTGCCGCAGAGCATGCCAGCTATGATGACCAGGTGCTTGATCTGTTTGCTGAAGAATTGCGCTTGGCTCATGACAACCTGGGCCGCATCACAGGTGAGTTCAGTAGCGACGATCTGCTGGGGGAAATTTTTTCTAGTTTTTGCATTGGGAAATAGGAAC
>DAHVSI010000111.1 GCA_027324645.1 Castellaniella sp.
CTCATTGACCGGCGTTTCTTGGCGCGGTTGTTCGGTCTGAGCTGCCTGGGATGGCTGAACGGCATCAGCCTGAGTGGTCTCAGTTGGAGCAGAAGCAGGTTGCTGCTGGGTCTGCTCGTCTGTACGCTGGCTGCCTTCAGCCTGGTTGCGACGTGCCCCGCCGCGACGTGGACGGCGGCGCCGACGGCGATTGTTGCTGCTGCCTTCAGCCTGGCTGGGCGCATCGTCCTGGCGGCGAGCCTGGCGATTGCCTTGTTCGCGCGCCTGGTCATCGTTAGCTGTCTGATCCGTCTGGGCGCTTGCTTTGTCCGCCTGAGCTTCAGTGCGCTGGCTATCAGTGGTTTGAGTATTGCCCTGATTGTCCTGGCCGGCGCTTCGGCGACGGCCCCGGCTGCGACGACTGCGGCTTGAGCGGGTGCGTGAAGCCTGATCCCCATCAGCCTGCTGGCGCCGGCTGTCAGGGCGACGTGACGTTTGTTCGGTGCTCTGGCTATCGTCAGTCGATTCGTCCGTGCTTTCTTGCTGGGCACTGCGCCGTTGACGCTGTTGTTGGCGATCCGTGCTGCGGGTACGGGAAGAACGACTGCCGGAGCGACGGTTGCGGTTGCTTGGCCGTGATTGAGATTCAGATTCAGCGGCAGCCGGTTCTTTAGGCGGCGTTGCTTCAGCGCCCCCCAGGAGCCAGCCCATAAGCCGGGTCATGAGACCACCCGTTGCTGCGCGCTGGGCGGCATTGGCCGCCGCTTGTCCCGAGTTGGCAGAGGCCGGCTTGCCTGTTGGGGCAGGCTGCGCGGGCGTAATGCCCTTGACCACGGCTTCGCTGCGCTCTTTAGTGACCTGAGCGCGGCGGGGCGCCCAGACAGTTTCTTCCTCGGGCTGTTCGACCATCTCGATGCTGGTGCGCACATCGTCCAGACGTGGATCGTCATGGCGCAGACGCTCGATGTGGTGGTGAGGCGTTTCCAGATATTTGTTTGGAATCAGGACAAGGTTGACCTTAAGGCGCATTTCCAGCTTGCTCAGGTCTGTGCGTTTTTCGTTGAGCAGGAAGGTGGCGACATCGACCGGCACCTGTGCATGTAGGGCAGCAGTGCCTTCCTTCATGGCCTCTTCCTGGAGCAGGCGCAGGACATGCAGTGCACTGGATTCAACGTCGCGAATCACGCCGGTGCCGGTACAGCGCGGGCAGGTGACGTGCGAACCTTCGTTAAGGGCGGGACGCAGGCGCTGGCGGGACAACTCCATCAGGCCAAAGCGCGAGATACGGCCCATTTGCACGCGTGCGCGGTCCAGCCGCAGCGAATCGCGCAGACGTTGCTCGACGGCACGCTGATTGCGGTTATCGTCCATGTCGATGAAGTCGATGACGATCAGGCCTCCCAGGTCGCGCAAGCGCAGCTGCCGGGCAACCTCGTCGGCCGCTTCCTGGTTGGTGCGCAGCGCCGTTTCTTCGATGTCGGCACCGCGGGTTGAGCGCGCCGAGTTGACGTCGATGGCTACCAGGGCTTCGGTGTGGTCGATGACCACGGCGCCGCCGGATGGCAGCTGTACCGTACGCGCATACGCCGTTTCGATCTGGTGCTCGATCTGGAAGCGGGAAAACAGCGGGATATCGTCGCGGTAGCGTTTGACCCGCTGTACGTTGTCCGGCATGACCACGCTCATGAATGCTGTGGCCTGGTCATGGATGTCGTCTGTGTCGATCAGGATTTCGCCGATGTCGGGCGAGTAGTAGTCGCGAATGGCCCGGATTACGAGGCTGGATTCAAGATAGATTAGTGTGGGTGCCTGGTTATCGGTGGCTGCGGTGTCGATAGCGCCCCACAGTTGCAGCAGGTAGGCCAGGTCCCATTGCAGTTCTTCGACAGTGCGGCCAATGCCGGCGGTGCGGGCAATGATGCTCATGCCGCCGGGAATATCCAGCTGATCAATGGCTTCGCGCAGTTCCTGGCGGTCTTCGCCCTCGACCCGGCGTGATACACCGCCACCACGGGGATTGTTGGGCATGAGAACCAGGTAACGCCCGGCCAATGAGACAAAGGTGGTCAGGGCCGCGCCTTTGTTGCCGCGCTCTTCCTTTTCCACCTGAATGATGAGTTCCTGTCCCTCGTGGAGCGCTTCTTGGATGCGTGCCGAACGGACGTCGACACCTTCTTTGAAATAGCTGCGCGAGACTTCCTTGAAGGGTAAAAACCCGTGACGCTCTTCGCCGTAGTCAACAAAACAGGCTTCGAGGCCGGGTTCGATGCGTGTGATCACGCCTTTGTAGATGTTGCCTTTGCGTTGTTCGCGGCCGGCAGTTTCTATATCCAGGTCGATGAGTTTTTGTCCATCGACAATAGCAACGCGAAGTTCTTCTTGGTGCGTTGCATTGAACAGCATTCTTTTCATGAGTGCTTTTCTCCGTAGTCGTGGTACGCCGACAATCGGCGCACGACCGCGGTCACTCGGTGTGGGACGCTGGTGCTTGGATCTGCATGAGAGGGCGGGCTGACAGCGTCAGGCCGTGCCCTCCAGGGTTTTGGAAGGCACGGTATACCGGAAGGTACCCAGTTCGGTCAGCAGGTTGGTCAGGTTCACGGTAGTGGTTGACAAAAAAGCTGGAACAACAGTCGCAACGTATATGTAAAGATGCAGGTTGCGCCTGGTGCATAAAACATGTTCAGACTTGCAAATACAATCAGCGTCGCACGCGGCAGGCAGAAGGCGGGCAAATTTGTGGCCACGCCACCTAGCATTTGTTACGGGGCAATTTCTGTGCCGGCGACCAAATGACCCGAAAGCCGAAAACCCGAGCGGTACAATACGATCTGGCTGGGCCGGCCTGGCGGAGACGAAAACGCATCTCAACGCCGGGACGTTAACGCAGCTTTCAGCGGTTGCCAAGATTATACGTTGGTTTCTTTTCCGCGTACAGCCGGCCCTCATTTCCTTTCATACCGTTTTGGTAACGAATAATGAAACCCCAGGTACGTTTTGTGGATGTGGACGCCGACGAGGCAGGACAGCGGCTGGACAACTATTTGCTGCGCATATGTAAGGGGGTGCCCAAGAGCCATATCTATAAAGCCATACGCAGCGGCCAGGTCAGGGTAAACAAAGGCAGGTCAGCCGTGACGTACCGGCTGCAGTCTGGGGATGTGGTGCGGGTACCACCCATGCGCATGGCCCCGCAGCAGGCTCAGACGTTTGCGCGTCCCGTTCATTTCCCTGTTGTATACGAGGACGACGGCTTGCTGGTGATTGACAAGCCGGCGGGCGTAGCGGTGCATGGTGGCAGCGGGGTGTCTTCAGGCGTCATTGAGCAATTGCGTGCAGCCCGGCCGGACGAGCGTTTCCTGGAGCTGGTGCACCGGCTGGACCGAGACACATCGGGTGTGCTCATGATTGCCAAGCGGCGTCGTGTGTTGCGTGTATTGCATGATATGCTGCGTCAGGCGCAGGCAAAGCGCTATTACCAGGCGCTGGTGGTGGGCGATTGGGTGAACGATCGGCAGCATTTGCGCCAGCCTTTATTGAAGTGGCTCACCCAGCATGGCGAACGTCGCGTCCGGGTTGATCGCCTGGGCAAGCCTTCGCACACTATCGTCACGCTGCTAAAACGGTATGGCAAGGTATCGCGGGTTCAGGCCGAATTGCGCACCGGGCGCACGCATCAAATCCGGGTGCATCTGGCGGCCGCGGGCCACCCGGTTTTATGTGACGACAAATACGGTCCCGATGATGTGCTGCAGGCCTACGCCCGTCGGGGCTACAAACGCATGTTTTTGCATGCCACGGCCTTGCATCTGCCGCACCCCCTTACGGGTGAACCCATGGTGTTTGAGGCGGCGCTGCCGCCCGAGTTTGGCCAATTGATGACTGAACTGGAGAAATCTGAGTGAAAAAGTATTCTGCGGTAATTTTTGACTGGGATGGCACCGTCATAGATTCCACCCATTCGATTGTTTCTGCTATTCAGGCGGCCTGTGCCGACCTGAGTCTGCCTGTGCCCCCAACGCGCGAAGCGGCGTGGGTGATTGGGCTGTCTCTTGAGAGCGCCCTGTACCGGTGTATCCCTGACCTGACGGCCGAGCAGATGCCGCATTTTCTTGAGCGTTACCGGCATCATTATTTTGGGTACGACCCGCATATCCGGTTGTTTGATGGCATGGCCAGTGTCTTGCAAGACATGCGTGCACAAAGCATTCGGCTGGCTGTGGCCACCGGCAAAAGCCGTATCGGCCTGGACAGGGTGCTGGACCAGGTTGCGTTGCGACCATTGTTTGACACGACGCGTTGTGCGGACGAAACGGCCAGCAAGCCCGATCCAACCATGTTGTTCGAGATTCTGACGGAATTTTCACTGGAGCCCGATGATGTGCTGATGGTTGGCGATACGACACACGATGTCCACATGGCGCATCACGCGGGTGTCGACAGTGTTGCTGTTACCTACGGGGCACACGATCCCGATACGCTCAAGGCGTCAGAGCCCGGCTTTATTGCTACCAGTGTGGGTGAGCTGCGTACCTGGCTATGGCCGCGGCTGCGTACCGACGTATCGGGCATTGCCACGGCTGAGGCCCAGTAACAGGCACTAAGGTAACGCTTTCAGGATGCCCAGTGTTTGGGCGTCGGGTTTGCCGTTGTGGCGGGCAGGGCGGTAATGCATCTGGAACGCGGCAAGCACATTGCGGGTTTCCTTATCCAGTTCGCCCGATTGCGGCACGGCATAACCAGCCCGTTTCAATTTGTTTTGCATCCAGAGGGTGTCGGGCAGGCCTTCGCGCTCAAATTCCACGGCATATTGCTCGGCCTGCAGGGTGCTGTACCAGCGGCCCACACCGGCCTTGGCAAGTTTTTCCCATGGAAAGGCCGGGCCGGGGTCTGTCTTGCGCTGTGGGGCTACATCGCTATGTCCCACAATGTTATGCGGACGTACGTCGTGTCGCGCGGCAACATCGCGCACCAGCTTGATCACGGTATCAATCTGGGCGTCGGAGTATGGCGCCCATGTGTCACCTGAGCCGCCCGGATTCACAATCTCTATGCCAATCGAGGCAGAGTTGACGTCTGTACTGCCATACCATTCGCTGACGCCTGCGTGCCATGCGCGCCGGTGTTCATCGACCAGCTGGTATACATGCGGCCGCCGGTCGTCCGTGATCAGGTAATGGCTGCTGACCTTTTGTTTGGACAGAATATTAAGTGAAGTGGGGGCGTCGGCAGCGGTATAGTGCAGAACGATCATGCTGATGCGACTGTTGTGGCTTTCCGCTTCTACACTTCGGTCTATTTTCAGACCGGAGGGTTCGGTGCCCGCGCAGGCTGCCAGCAAGGCGGCCACCACCAGCATGCCAAGCCGGAACAGGCTGGTGGACAACAGGGTCAGACGTGAAAAACAGCGGGTCATGGTTGCCTCTGGTACGGGATTAGTCTGCAAGATACAGGAACAGGGTAGGAATGCGGGCCAGTTTTGGTGGCCGGCCCGATTGCCATGCCTGCACGGACTGCGTCATGATCCATTCGTCCTGGCCTGTGACGGCACGCGCAACACACAGGCGGGTATGGCCGTGCAGACTGCCTGTCAGGGTACGGAACATGGCTTCGTTGCGGTAGGGCGTTTCAATCAGTATTTGCGTCTGGTTAAGCTTGCGTGACTGGGTTTCCCAGCTTTTTAGCTGCTGTGCCCGGGCTTGTGGTTCCACAGGGGCATAGCCATGAAACACAAATTGCTGGCCGTTAAGGCCGCTTGCCATCAGACCCATCAATATGGAGGAAGGCCCGACATGGGGGACAACCTGGTAGCCAAGCTGATGCGCCAGCCCGACCACGACCGCACCGGGGTCGGCCACGGCCGGACAGCCGGCCTCAGAGACCAGCCCAATGTGCTCGCCAACCTTAAGCGGCTGCAGCCACTGACGTATTTCGGTGGTGCTGGTGCGGCGGCCCAGTGTGTGGATGGTGATGTCCTGAATCGCGTGGTCCGTGCCAATTTGTTTAAGAAACGCACGCGCCGTTTTGGCATTTTCAGCAATATAGGTCGTTAAGCGTGCTGCCGTTTGTCTGACCAGTGGAGGCAGCCAGCCGGCGGGGTCGGCATCGCTCAGGCCCACAGGGATAAGATGCAGCTGTCCGGTTTTGGCCACGTGGTCTCCTTGTCATGCGCCATCAAGAATCGGGTCCAGACCCAGTTGTCGCAGCATGTTGCTTAGCGTAATCAGGGGCAGGCCGACAATGGCAGTGGGGTCGTCCGACCGGATACTGTCCATGAGGGCAATGCCCAGGCTTTCGGCTTTGGCGCTGCCGGCCGTGTCAAAGGGCCGTTCCCGCTCAAGGTAGCGGCCAATTTCAGCCTGGCCAAGCGTGCGAAAGCGGCATTGCGTCAAGACGTTGTCCGTCAATGTGTGATTGCCGTCCGTCAGACAAACTGCCGTATGGAAGTGTACGGTTTTGCCGCTAAGCTGTTCAAGCTGGCGCTGAGCGCGTTCAAAGCTGCCCGCCTTGCCAATGGGCGAACCATCGACCGTGGCTACCTGATCAGACCCAATGACCAGTGCGCCGGGCATGTTGGTGGCAATGGCCTGTGCCTTGGCAATGGCCAGCCGTACGGCCAGTGCCGGAGGCTGCTCGTTGGGCAGGGGCGTTTCATCCACATCTGGCGAGTGGCAGGTAAAGGGGATGCCCAGTCGTTCGAGTAATGCTTTGCGGTAGGGGGAACTTGATGCCAGAAGCAGACGTTTTGCAGACATAGAGCGGGTAAAGTTTGACTGTTGCGCGCGTATCACGCTATATTTGAGTGTTGTCTTTTTATGGGTTACTTGGTGCATGGATCATACCCTGATCGATACGCATAAGCTTACCCGTTTGGGTCAGACGGTGCAGGGCCAGACGCGGCTTTCGTCTTTTGAGCGTTTGGTGTCCGACTTGCCCCAACAGGGCGACACGCAGGCCACCTGGTCTATTACTGGCCACTATAATGACCAGCTTGATCAGGCCAGTCTGGATGTGTCTGTTAGCGCCGTTGTGGAATTGTGGTGTCAGCGCTGCATGAAGACCATGCCGTACCCGGTTGATTCGGTCAGCCGGCTCAGGGTGGTGCATACGCAGGCCGAAGTAGATGCCCAGGACCTGCCAGACACGTCTCCTGATGACTGGGTCGAGCCCGTGCTGGCTTCCAGCCGCCTGGATGCTCTGGCCCTGGTAGAAGACGAATTGATCCTTGGGTTGCCGTATGTGCCGCTGCACGATCAGTGCAGTACGCAACAAGACAGCACCCAGCCGGCTACGGACGATGATGACAGCAATCAAGCATCGCCTTTTGCCATCCTGGACAAGCTCAGGAAAAACTGATTTTATATATGGATTGCGGAGGCCTATTGTTGCCTTCCGCCAACAGGAGTCATCATGGCTGTACAGCAAACCAAAAAAAGCCCTTCGCGTCGCAATATGCGTCGGTCCCACGATTTTCTGACAACGCCGCCAACGGCTGTCGAATCCACCACGGGCGAGCTCCACTTGCGCCACCACATCAGCCCCAACGGCTTTTACCGTGGCCGTAAGGTGCTTAATACCAAAAACGACGATTAATCAAACCCTGCGCACTTGATTTCACTTTCTGATTCGGCTGCGCGCGTCTGATGTCCGACCAAACAATTCGCATCGCAATCGACTGCATGGGCGGTGATGTCGGTTTAGCCGTCACAATCCCTGCAGCGTGCGACTTCGCCCGCCGTCATGCCGACACGCATTTTTTGTTGGTCGGCGATCAGCAGGGTATTGAGTCCGCACTTGAAGAAGCAGGCGAGGCCGCCGGCACCTGGTACACCATTGTCCCGGCGTCGCAAGTGGTCAGCATGGATGACCCGGTTGAAGTGGCGCTGCGCCGCAAGAAAGATTCTTCCATGCGCCTGGCGGCTCAGTCCGTCAAGGACGGCCAGGCAGATGCGTGTATTTCGGCCGGCAATACCGGAGCCTGGATGGCCATCAGCCGGTATGTGCTCAAGACCCTGGATGGTATTGCGCGGCCGGCTATTGCCACATCCATCCCCAATCAGAAAGGCGGCGCCACGATCATGCTTGATCTGGGCGCCAATGTCGATTGCACGGCCGAGCACCTGCTGCAGTTCGCCATCATGGGCACAGCTCTGGCCAGCGCGTTGGGCGGCAGCGACCGCCCAACGGTGGGGCTGCTCAATATTGGCGAAGAGGTCATCAAGGGCAACGAGG
>DAHVSI010000113.1 GCA_027324645.1 Castellaniella sp.
CCCTTATTATCTGCTGGGAGGCGTATGCCCGCTGGCAAGATAATTCATTACTCTTCCCAACGTTTATAGAGACGCTCGACGCGCTCATCGGAGGGATAAATAGTGGTGAGCTCATCCATGCTACAGCTGCGTCTATGAAATTGCTGCTCATGGGTTACCTAATTGGCTTGTTCTTGGCCGCTATATTGTCAGTGCTTGCTATCACCACAACCATCGGCAATGACCTTCTTGAGGTGATGACGGCAATGTTCAGCCCTTTGCCTGCTATTGCGCTATTACCATTAGCGATCATATGGCTTGGCCTAGGCATGAGCAGTATCGTTTTCGTCCTTGTACATTCGGTACTCTGGCCAGTAGCGCTCAATACACACACGGGGTTTCAAGGGGTCTCGCCAACGCTAAAAATGGTAGGGAGAAACTATGGATTGACTGGGCTATCGTACGTCCGCATGATTCTCATTCCCGCCGCGTTTCCAAGCATACTAGCCGGCCTGAAAATAGGCTGGGCATTTGCATGGCGCACGTTGATTGCAGCTGAGTTGGTGTTTGGAGTGACAAGTGGCAAAGGTGGGCTCGGCTGGTATGTTTACATGAATAAAAATGTTCTTGAAATTCCAGCAGTATTTGCAGGGCTACTTACCGTCATTTTAATCGGGCTGATTGTCGACAACCTGGTTTTTAGGTCAATAGAGACAAGAACAGTCCAACGTTGGGGCATGCAAACTAGCGGTTAATCATAACCATGAGGGTGGGATAAACATACACCTTTATCCCAACCCCAACCACACCCGCCTCATCCCCGGATCATCCGGGTCGCGGTCATTCTGAAAGCCTAGCGACGTCATCAGCCCCAGCATGGGGCGATTGTTGGCCAAGACATAGCCGTCAATGTAGGTCAGCCCTTGATCACGGGCTGCCTCAATCAGGCTGCGCATTAAACGTGCGCCCAGGCCGCAGCGTTGCCAGTCGTCGGCCACGGCCAGGGCATATTCAGCGCCCTGCCCGTCGGCATTGCGCAGGTAGTGAGCAAACCCAATAATTATTTCACGCGGGTAACCCCGGTGCTCAGGGTTGGGCTCGGTAACGGTAGCCACCAACGCCAGTTCGCGGTCGTAGTCAATCAGGGTGTAGCGCGCCAGCATGCGCGGCGTCAGTTCGTGCAGCATTGACACAAAACGCATGTAGCGGGATTCTTCGGACAGGTTGCGTATAAAGTCTTGTAACGGTTGGGCGTCCTCGCGGCGGATGGGCCGCAGCAACCACGGGTCGCCATTTTTGAATGTCATTTCGCGCACAAGCTGGCGCGGGTAAGGATGGATGGCCAGATGTTTGTACGAAACGGCCTCGGGCAGTTCCTTGGCAGGCTCGGCAGCTACGTCTATCTGGATACGTCCGGCACGCATCAGGCGGTCGCCGGGGTATAGCGGGTCAATACTGATGTCTTCAATTACGGCCAGCTCGCAGACCATGTCAGAGACACGTTCCAGGGCTTCGAACAGCAGTTCCAGGTCGTCGGCACCTACCTGCCGGGACAGCACCCTGCGCCACAATACACTGCGTTGCACCAGTTGGCGGGCCAGGTAACGGTTCAGGGGCGGCAGCTCAACCGCCCGCGATGAATGGGCCACCCATTCCACATCGCGCCCTGCCCCAAAAGCAATATAAGGGCCGAACCGCTTGTCGTGACGCATGCGGATGGCCATGGGGGGCACATCGGTAACTGTGCCGGGCGAGACCAGCAGGCTGGGCTCCAGTTCGACTGGAATGTAAAAGCACTCCATCAGTCGGCGGCTTTCGTCTTCTGTAAGCTGACGACGGCCGTCCTGCTGGGCGGTACGGATAATGCGGCGTGCCTCTTTGGTGCGGGGCGGCCATGCCAGCGGCTCGGGTGGCAACGCCTGCTGGGCCAGGGTCTGGCTATAGTGATACGAAGCCAGCAAACCAAAGCCTTCGACCGCCGATTCGGGGGTGCGAAAGGCTGGGGCGCCGGCCTGATCAAACCGGTGGCGCAGTTCGCGCATGCCGGCATCACCCATCAGACAGGTAATGATGGGTTTGCGCTGTTTGCCCGTGATGGCCGCCAGGCGGTCGGCCACGGCCTGGATGTCGGCGTACTGGTCGGGCGCTACAACCACCAGTACGCCATCCACGTTGCTGTCTTCTGCCAACAGTTTTACGAGCTTTTCAGTTAGGTCGGGGTGTAGGGTACGGCGCACCACTACCGGGTTGGGCATGGTGCTGTCGGCATCTTTTTCCAGGCAGGCGGCCACATCGCGGGCCGTGGTCTGCGACAGTTCAGCCGGAAACACCGCGGCATCAGGCCCCATGACGTCCAGCGCCAGCCGCGCCCCGGCGCGGCCGTTGGACAGAATGGCAATGCGTCTGCCACGCGGCCGCCGGCTGTGTACCAATACCTTGAGTGCAGAGAAAAGCTGGATAAAGTAACGCACCCGTACCGCCCCGGTACGCCGCAGCAGTGCATTGAACACCGCGCTTTCTGCTGCTGCCTGTTGTTGCACGGTGGGGTCGCGATTAATGGGGTAGCGCCCCGGCTTTAGCAGCACGACAGGCTTGACGCTGGCAGCCGCGTGCAGGGCACTGGTAAACCGTCGGGACGATAAGGGGTGCTCAAGATACAGCACAATGCTGGTGGTCCGGTTGTCCATGGACAAAAAGTCCAGCACCTCTGAAACGTCCAGGGGCGAATCCACCCCCACTGACAGCAGCGCTGAAAACCCCAGGCTGATGTCTTCCGCCCAATCCAGTAACGCCGCCATGATGGAGGTGGACTGGGTGACTACCGCAACGCGGCCACTTGGTGCCCGGTAGGCATCCAGCGACAGGTTCAGTTCACGATGGGGGCGCTGCAGGCCAAACGAGCCCGGACCAAGCACCATGACATCATGCTCTTCGCCCCATTCCCTGCACAGCACGGCGTCCTGCCCAGGTTGGGCCGGTTCTTCACTATGGCGCAACACCAGCACACACTGGGGCAAGCGTGCAGTCAGGGCATCAAGCACATCCGGCAATCTGGGTGGCGGCACACAAATAACGACCAAGTCTATCTGTGCCGGGGCCTCTGGAGCCAGTTCCGGTATCAGTTCTGCTCCTTCCTCCAGGGATGGGTGGGGCTGAATGTGTGTCAGATGGATGGGCTGATCGGCCTGCACTGGAATAAAGCCAATGCGTTGTGCCAGCTGCTCCGGCACAGCCTTTGATATGGGTAGCTCCAGGTCCGACACCACCAGTATGGACTGCGGATCGAACAGGCTGGCCAGCCTGTGGCGGGGAAACAATGCAACAGAAGAAGCCGTGGAAGAAGATGCCATGATGGTCATGTTTGGACACCGGTACGCAACAGATGGACGGGTGTCTTAAAATAAGGGATGGTCCTATTCCAACAATATACTGGCAGCCCGCTACAGCAAGTCAAGCACCAGCCAGAACGCCCACCCTACAACGACACCGTTATTAGCCTTTCATGACTACCGCGCCTACCCGTACCGTACGTACCCGTTTTGCCCCCTCGCCTACCGGATTTTTACATCTGGGCGGCGCCCGCACCGCTTTATTCTCGTGGGCATTTGCCCGCCACCACCAGGGCCAATTTGTGCTGCGCATTGAGGACACTGACCTGGAGCGGTCAAGTACCGAAGCGGTGCAAGCCATTTTGGATGGCATGGCGTGGCTGGGCATGGAGCCAGACGAAGGCCCGCATTACCAGATGCAGCGTAACCCCCGCCACCGCGAGGTACTGCAACAACTGCTGGATAGTGGCCATGCCTATTACTGTTACAGCACACCGGAAGAAGTCGAAGCAATGCGCGAGCGCGCCCGCAGCACGGGGCAAAAGCCACGTTACGACGGTACCTGGCGCCCTGAGCCCGGCAAGACGTTACCGCCAGTGCCCAAGGGGCATGATCCAGTGGTGCGGTTTCGCAATCCAATCGATGGTGCCGTGACCTGGGATGACATGGTCAAGGGCCCCATTAGCGTGGCTAACAGCGAGCTGGATGACCTGATCATTGCCCGCCCCGACGGCACACCTACGTACAACTTTTGTGTGGTGGTAGACGACTGGGATATGGACATTACCCACGTCATCCGTGGGGACGACCACGTCAACAACACCCCTCGCCAGATCAATATTTTGCAGGCACTGGGCGCCACGGTGCCTGTGTATGGCCACGTACCCATGATTTTGGGGCCCGACGGCCAAACCCTGTCCAAGCGCCATGGTGCAGTCAGCGTGATGGAATACGATACTTCTGGCTACCTGCCCCAGGCCATGGTTAATTACCTGGCACGCCTGGGTTGGAGCCATGGGGATGACGAACTGTTCACCCGCGAACAGTTGGTTGCGTGGTTTGACGGCAGCCATTTAAGCCGCTCGCCTGCACAATGGGACCAAAAAAAGCTTAACTGGGTCAACGCCCACTATTTGCGTGAACTTGCTCCGGCCGACCTGGCGCAGCGCGTTGCGCCACGCATCACGGCCCTGGGCGGCTCCGCCGACACGGTGGACCTGCCTGCGGTGATGGCATTGCTGCAACCCCGTGCCGAAACCCTGAATGACCTGGCAGAAGGTGCCATGCTGTTTTGCGGTCCGTATACCCCTGCGCCACAAGATCTGCGTGACGATGTCCTGACGGATAACGCGCTGGTGCTGTTGCGTGCTTTTGAACAGCAAGCGTCGCAGCTGGATGACTGGCGTGCCGAAACGCTTAGTGCCCTGATCAAGACACTACTGAAAGAACAGGGTGCCAAAATGCCCCATCTGGCCATCCCCTTGCGGGTGGCGGTAACCGGCCAGCGCCAGACCCCATCAGTGGATGCGGTGCTGGCGATTATTGGCAAGGAAACGGTGCTGGAGCGGATACGAGCGGTGTTATAAGACTGGCGGGATGTGGGCGGTTATGCCGCCCCTTCTGGTTTTTTCTGCGAAATAACTTGCACCACGCTAGCCAGCCCAGTATGGCCGGTGCCCTCAACCACGTCACGCTCAATTTGGTGAATTAACTGGATGTCCAGATCAGCAAAGTCCTGCTGCAAATCAGCCGGATCCAGGAGCATGTCAAGATAAGGCGGGCCCCCAGTGCCATAATTCTGTTC
>DAHVSI010000067.1 GCA_027324645.1 Castellaniella sp.
GGTCGCCTCGGTCATGTCGGGCAATATCAAGCAGCGTCTGCGCGACTATATTGGGGGCCACATATAAAAAGGGCCACCCGTCAGGGTGGCCCGGTTCATGTGGCAGTGCCGGCAGCTACTAAAAGCCGGCTGCCTGCAAGGTTAATCCAGTACTTTAAAGATACTGTCGTCTTTGTCGCCTTTTACAGTCAGCACACCAGCCAGACCTTTTTCCATCCGCGACAAGGCGTGGTCGACCAGGATGTATTCGCCAGGATAATCCACCTGGAACTCCACCACCGTAGCGCCACCGGGTGCCACAGTCGTTGTCTGGACATCAGTCAGCGCAGGGCTGGTAAACGAAGCGTTGTCATAGACTTTGTCAAAGACTTCGCCAATCACGTGGAAGCTGGAGATCAGGTTGGGACCGCCTACACCAAAGTAGATCCGGACCGTTTCGCCCACATTGGCCTCCATGCTGTGTGTACCAGTCAGCGCATTCATGCTGCCGTTGAACATCATGTGCTCAGGGTTTTCTGCCAGCAGCTTATCCAGCGAGAATTCCTGCAGACCGCTGGCGCCATGCGGTTCGTTGGTATAGAGCTCACCTTGCATGACATAGAACTCACGGTCGACTTCTGACAGGCCGCCTTCAGGCTCGATCAGGATCATGCCGTACATGCCATTCGTGATGTGCTGGGCAACCATGGGCGTGGCACAATGATACACATACAGTCCAGGATGCTTGGCATTGAACGAGAAGCTCTTGGTCTGGCCCGGAGCAACCTGGGTTACTGCCGCACCGCCGCCGGGACCTGTCACTGCATGGAAATCGACCGAGTGAATATGACTGCTGTCTTCATGGTTAGACAGGTTGACCGTGATGTCGTCACCCACCCGCGCACGAATCATGGGGCCTGGCACGGTGTCATTAAATGTCCAGTACTTGTAGGTACTGCCATCATCCAGGCGGCCCTCGACTTCCGTGGTCTCAAGATCAATGGTGAGGGACTCGGGGCCCCGGTCACCTACCGGTTCGCCAACCTCGGTCGGATTCTTCGCAACTTCCAGCGCATCGCTGGCGGCTTTTTCAGATGGCTCGCCCACGATCAGCTTGCCAAACATGCCGGCTGCCTTGTGGCCGGGAAGCGTACACAGATATTCAAACTCGCCTGACTTTGAAGCCCGGAAGACAATGGCTGTCGCTGAGCCTTTTTTGTTGATGTCGTCCGATTCCACATTGAATTCCGGCACCGCAATATCGTGTGTGGCACCGTCACCATTGACCAGGTTGATTTGCACCACTGCATCTTCAGGCACCACCAAATCGGGGTTATCCTGCCCGGCAATACTGCCTTTTTCACCGGTAAAGACCAGCTTTCCATCCGAGATATCGGTGCGCAGGGTAAAGGTAATATCGGGCTTGTAGGTCACATCGTCGCTGGACAGATGGTCGGCCACAGCCACTGTGGGGCCGCCTGCAAAGCAGGCTACGGCAAACAATGCCACGAGTGCTCGTATCGGTTTCATAGTAATTCCTTTCTGGAAGCGTATCGGTTGATACCTGGCTACATCGTACAAACGCAAACGCGAATCATCCTTAATGCGCATCAAGGAATACTTGATAGCTAAACGATAAAAGCCATACAGCCAGTCTGTCCAATCCGCATTCCTGTGCACTTACAGTGCGTCAGCTAAAATTGAACGCTTTTGCGACACGCCGCCAGCGTCTTCAATGCTACTCACTCTTTTAAATATTGTGCTGCCCGTGCTGGCAGTCACAGCACTGGGCTTTTTCTATGGGCGACGCCAGCCCACAGCGCCCGACATGGACTTCGTCAATCGAGCCAATGTCAATATTTTCTGCCCGGCCCTGATTTTCTCCGCTTTACTTGAGCACCCTGTCAGCCTGGGTAGCGGCTGGGCTCTGGTCGCGGCGGGTGTGCTGGTTGTTCTGCTGCCGGGCGTGTTTCTTTTCTGGCTGCGCCCAGCGGGGGTGTCGCGACCGGCATTTCTTGTTGCCGGCATGTTCCGCAACACGGGCAACATTGGTATTCCGCTGATGATGCTGGCTTATGGCCGTGACCTGCTTGGCGACATCGTATTGCTGTTTGTCCTGTCCAACTGCCTGCATTTTTCTCTGGGCTTGTTTTTATTGTCGGCCAAAAGTAACCGCTGGTTATGGCTGCGCAACCCCAATGTGTGGGCCACCATTCTGGGGTTGACGCTGGCGCCCTGGCAGCATGTCGTGCCGGACTTTGTCAGTACCAGTGTCGAAATGGCAGGCCAAATAACGATACCCATGATGTTGTTTAGCCTGGGCGTGCGTTTGTCCCATGACAAGATCACACAGATCAGCCTGGCGCTTAAAATCAACCTGCTGTATTTGCTCACCGGCGCCTTGGCACTGCCCATTATTATCTGGCTGCTGCCACTGACCCCCGAGTGGACCCGCATGATTGTGCTGTCCGGCATGCTGCCGCCTGCCGTACTAAATTATTTACTGTGCGAGCAATACCGGGTAGATCCACAAACGGTAGCCAGTGTCGTGTTGCTGGGTAATGTACTGTCCGTGATTACAGTGCCCCTGGTGATCTGGTTAACCTTAATCTGGTTCTAGCAGACCGGGCGGAGCTTAGCCAGTAAGCCGTTGCAACGCCTGGCTGCGGGATTCGGCCACGGTCAGTATGGCCGAAAAACCACTGACGTCAAAAACTTCTTGCACGTGGGGCTGCATGCCACACAAGATTAAGGTGCCATTTTTTTCGCGCAAGCGCTTGGCCAGCATCAGGATAACGCGCAAACCGGCACTGGAAATGTAGTCCAGCTGGTTCAGGTCGAGCACCCACCGGTGCTCACCATCACTGACCCTGGCCAATATCTGAGACTCCAGCTGGGCAGCGTTGGCACTATTGACCTGGCCAGCCACCGACCCAATAAGGGCGGCATCGTGTTTTTCGGCAGAAAATACCATGCGATTGATATATGAGTTTGTTTGGGGCTTATTATTATCCGGACTACCCTGTACGGCCATATAGGGCAAAACACGGATGCAACAAAATAACGAAAGCATATATTATGACGCATTCCGCGTTGCCCTTTACGCCCTGCGTCATGTCATTATCCACCCGTTTCAACCTACCACCAACCCCACCATTCAGGCGGCCCGCCAATTTAGTGTACGCCGCACAGGAACAAGTGCCGCTTGGCACACTGGCCGGCCTGACTGCACAACACGCTGCCACGGCGCTGGCATTCATTGCCTACGTGCTGGCTATTGCCCAGCTGGGCGGCCTTGACGCCATCGCCACCCAGCGTCTGGTCACCGCCACAATTGTCGCCGCGGCTGTAGCCAGTTTTCTGCATGTCTGGGGCGGTCGTACCGGCTCCGGCCTACTGCTCATCAACATTCCTGACCCCATTATCATTACCACCGCAGGGATGGTCGTAGCCCATTATGGGCCCAGCGGCCTGGTCACGCTAAGTGTGGTGCATGGCCTTGTCGCCCTGGTCATGGCTAGTGTTGTCCCGCATCTGCGCACGGTACTCACGCCCCCCGTTGCGGGGGTGGTCATCACCATAACTGGCATGTCACTTGTCACACCCAGCCTTGAAAGCGTCACTGGCATGCCGGCTTCCTCACATATCGATGGCGCCAGCCTGCTCGTGGCAACAGGCACGCTGGGCGTCATCATTGGCCTGTCTGTGTGGGGCTCAAGATATGGCAAGCTGTTTGCATTGCTTGCCGGGCTGTTTGCCGGCACAACCTTGTCCGCATTCACGGGCCAGCTTACCGGCTTCAATACCCTTGCCGCCACACCGTTTTTTGGTCTGCCGCACCTGCCGGGCAAGCTGCCCATGGTCGATCCCGGTCTGCTGGTTGCCGCAGGCATGTTATCGCTCATGACCCAGCTCGACAGCTTTGGCAGCGTGGTGCTCATGCACAAAATGAACGATGCCGACTGGCGCCGGCCCAACATGAAGCTGGTGTCAGGCAGTCTGCGCTCCAACGGCTTGTCCTGTCTTGTGGCCTCATTTTTTGGTGCCCAGCCTACCGCACCGTCTTCTGCCAACATTGCCCTATGCCACATCAGTCGAAGCACGGCTCGGACAATCGGGCTGGCAGTCGCCCTGGTGCTGGCCTGCTGTGCTTTTTTACCCAAGGTGGCAGTTGCCCTCACCCTCATCCCCACACCAGTCATTGGGGGCATTGGGCTCTACGCAGCGGCCTATCTTATGGTGTCCGGGCTTGAACTGATTGCTTCACGTGCGCTGGATGCGCGCGGCATCTTTATGGTGGGCCTGGCGTTTATTGCCGGCACAGGCGTCATGTTCATGCCCGAACTGGCACAAATTGCGCCCAGCGCGCTTGAATTCATTGTCGGCAACGGCATCGTCATGGCCGGCCTGACGGCGATTGGCCTGAATCTTCTTTTCCGCTTGGGCAGCTCGCAGCGCACCACCCAAGACCTCAAACCCAATGACGACACACCCATATCCCAGCAGGTGGTCCAGTTTGTCGAGGGGCAGGGTGCCCACTGGAACGCCAGACGCGATGTCATTGCCCGCGCGGCTTCTGCCTCGCTCGAAGCGGTAGAAACGCTGCTGGCGAGCACCAATCGTCAGCCCATTCAAATACGGGGTAGTTTTGACGAACATAATCTTGATATCGAACTGGTGCACGAAGGACAGCCGTTAACCACAACTAAATCGTCTTTTCAGACCCCAGCCAATCTACTGGATCTTGATGATGAAGCCTACGAAGCGGCGCTGGATCAGGCACTCGAGCAAGCGTCACAGCAACTGCTAAACCGGCTGGCGGATAAGACAACAACCGGATCTAACGACAAGACCAGTTGGTTACGGCTGCATTTTGATCATTAGTCCGTCTGCGGGGTGCAACCATGTCCTTTTCCAACACCCTGACGTTACACCCCGGCCACGACGCCGTCACTCAGGCCCAGACCTGGCTCGAATCCGCAGCAAGCTACTACAACTGGCCTGGCCGCACGACCTTTGCCCTGCAGCTCTCGCTTGATGAAGCACTGGCTAATGTGATCACCCACGGGTTTCCCGATGCCGGCGCAACCGGCACCAAGCAAATCAAGCTATCCCTGGCCGTCGCCAGCGACCACGTAACACTCACCCTGATTGACAATGGGGTGGCCTATGACCCTACACGCCATGACCCACACCCATTGGCTGAATCACTGGACGAGGCCACTCCTGGTGGCCACGGACTACGCCTGATGCGTCATTACTTGCAGGACCTAAGCTACCATCGGAGCCAGGGCCGCAACCATCTGCATTTAACCGCCGCGCTGGGGTAGGTCTGCCTGAGCCGGCGCCAGTATCAAAAACCCTATCGCTGCCGCAAGGTAGGCCAACCCGGTCACCATGAGTCCTGCTGTCATGCCGGCCCAGGCAAACAAACTGGCCACCACCAGCGGCCCCAACATCTGGCCAACCTTGTCCATCGCCCGCATGACACTGGTTGCACCCACCAGGCCATAATGCTGCACCCGTGGCATTGCCAGCATATAAGACGCCTGGGCTCCGCCACCAATACACCCTGCCAAAGCAAGCAGCGCCACGGCAAGCACAGCGCCAACCATGCCATCTGAGATCGCCAGAACGAGCAGACCACCACTGCCTACCAGTCCGGCACAGCCAATCCAGTACTTCCTGTAACGGCTGCGATCGGTTAAGCGGCCCATGAGCGGACCCAGAAAAATAATGGCCAGGCCGTACACCATGAGTACCCGCCCCACACTGGACCCCTTGGCCCCCATGGCATCCATGAACAGCGGCAACGCAAAATTCAGCAGACCAATCTGTGCAATTGAAAAGGGAATGATCACCGCAAACAGTAGGACGCCAAAATCGCGGCTGAACACCAGGCGAGACAGTGAAGCGCCCGGCCGGGTTGGTGCTGGGCTCTCTGTTTCCGCCGGTTGCGGCTGTTCTTGCGCAATCGCTGCCACCCCATGCAGGCGGACCAGTATCGGTACCATGACGGCAGGTACCGCAAACAGGACGGCCCCGATGCTGAATACTGCTTCTGGCCCCAGCTGCTCCATCAGCATGGCGCCAATTGCCACACCTGACAAATGGCCGGCAAATAACCCGGCAATCACATTGGCCATATTCTGGCCGCGCTCGCTGGCGGGGCTGTTTAATACAACCAATCCCTGCAGACCCATCCAGGCCAGGCCGTAGCCCAGTCCTGTCAGCCCACGGGCCACCACCAGCCCGGGCAGAGTGTCTACCCACGCGCAGGCCGCACTGCTCAGAACGGATAGCATCAACCCCAACACCACAGGGCGGTGCCAGCCATATTTATCGCTCAGCCGGCCCGCCAGCAGCGCCGTCAGCAGCCCACAGCCCATTTCAACGGCAATGGGCAGGGCCATCAAAATCTGTACGGAAGACGCAGAGACGTCCGCCGGCAGCAATTCGCGTGCATACAAGGGCAAAAAGCCCAGAGGAAGCGCCCAGGCAAACAAAAAGCCAAACATGATGGGTCGGGCCAGCCGGGGAGACACAGGCAGGGGCTGACGTGCCGACGCCCGCCAATGGCGCAGGCGGTTGGCCACACCCTCGCGGATCACGATATCCAGCAATCTGAGCAGCTCCATGGCCGCAATGGCGGCAATGAGCGCCACCGTCACGGCGTCCGCAATACGGGCCCACACACCGGCTCTGAGTACGGCCTCGTCATACTGCACATCAAGCGTGGCGACTTCGGTATTGTTAGCCTGCAATGACAATGAAAACCCGTCGTGCCCGCCATCCGCCGCTTGCGCACCGGCCTGCCCCAACACCTCTCCGTCAGGAGACTTGACTGCCATGTTGCCAACCACTGAAAACGACCGGATCACACGTTGCAAATAGTCATCCATGCCCTGAATCCGGTCTGGCTCAATGCCATGGTCCAGTACTTTTTCCAGATCGCTCTGGACGTTATGCGCCAGCGTCTGGGCGTTTTCCTGCACGACATCAAGCCACACGGTGCGAAACGTACTGGTCGTGTAGGCGGCCACCCCCATTTGCGCAACCAGCACAACCAGCACGGGCACCAGATGGCGCCTGCGTGAACCGGCAACCCGTCCCCGCCGTACCGCATCAACCCGCAGCAACACCACCAGGGCCAGCGCAGCAACCAGAGTGATGGCCCCCATGACCAGACCGGTGTCCACAAGCATTGCCTGGTCGGCAGCATCCGCTGTTTGCACACGCACGACCAAGGCCCCCACTACAGTCTTGTCCTGGTCGGTCAGAGGAATACCTAACTGCACCGCACCATCCTCTGCCTGGCGAACGGAACCGGATTCTGTTTTCTGTACCTGGCGTGTATCGGTAGCCCCCTGCTGCGTGATGGCCAGCAGGATCGATAACACATCAAACTCCTGGCCGACCGACGCCAGCACTTGCCCGTCAGGCAGGACAACAGCGGCGCCCTGCAGCCCGGAGGTCCGCTCCTCCAGCTGCTGCAATACCTCTTCCAGCCCAAAATACTGATTGAGCGACTTGCCCAAATTCAGACCCGTCTGAATGCTGCCTGCGGGCGGGCGCGCCGCAAGCTCAATACGCTCGGCCGTGTTGTCTGCGACCAACCGATTCAATGCAGTCAGACTCAACGCGCTTACGAGCGCCTGGGCCAGAAACAGCACCAGCAAGCAGGCCAGCACGAATGGCCAGACGAAGCGGCGTGATGCAGATGGACTGGCGGTAGAAGACGCAGAGACTGGTTCAGCGGACATGCAACACACGCATTAGGATAAATTCGGGGCGTGGCATCAGGCTTTTACCCATAGGAAGAAACAGCCATAGTAATTTACAATTCCTGACGCTGATCGTCCCTGATCGGTAACCCTGACGCCCAAGGAATTCCCTTATATGCGCCTCACCTCCCTTCGCAGCAAAATCTTTGTCTTTGTCGTTATCTTGCTGGTTGTGGGCGCGGCGCTTGTCATGTTCGTCACGCAGCGCGATGTCACACAAACCATCACCACCAGCGAAGAACGCAGCGTTGACAATATTCTTGCATTGCTGGCTGACGATGCGGTGGCACGCTGGGGCAGCCTGCTGGGGGAAAAGGCCAATACTGCCCGCCAGGCGCGCCAACCATTAATTCAATACAACAGCCTGGTCATGTCGGTCGTTCGCCTTTACCATGCCCAGGCCCGCTCCGGGCAACTCAGCTCAAGCCAGGCCAAACAGCAGGCGCTTGAGTGGATCGAACGGCTGGAACTGGGGGGTGAGCGTCAGGCATTTGTCCTGGACGCGGCACGCAGCACGCTGCTCACCAGCATGCCTAGCCACCAGGCGGGTACATCCCTAGCAGACCAGCCTGACATCAAGGGGCGGCGTTTTGCCGATATCATCGAACGCGAAACATCCACAGGCGACTACAGCGTGGTCATTTATCATGCCCCGGACGGGCAGCATGACAACGACGTACGCTATGCGGCGCTGGCCGCGTTTGCTCCCTGGAACTGGGTCATTGCCATCAGCGACAGCGCCCGGCCCATTATGGAGCAGTTTGATCAGCAGCGCCACAGCATGGAAACCGCCCTGTCCGAAACGCTGGCAACAATCAGGCTGGCGGGCAATGGCTTTGCGTTTATTGCCGATAAACAGGGCAAACCCGTCACCCCGGTAGCCTCACGGCATCAGGCGGTACTTGAAGCCCCTTCCCCTGCTCTGGACAATCAGACGCTCGCCCAGCTTCTGAAAGACGATTCCGCCACGTCCACCCAGTCCACACGCTTTATTGCCCAAGCCCGTACCAGTACGGCCGGCACACCACGCGACTGGCTAATCAAAACGTCTTACGTCAAACCCCTTGACTGGACTATTGTGGCTGCCGTACCTACCCAGGCCCTGGCCGGTCCGGCCACCGACCTGCGCAACCGGCTGGGCCTGCTGTTTTTCATCGGCCTGCTGGGCGCCCTTGCCGCCGCATGGGTACTATCCGCCCGCGTGACCCGTCCATTGCATCAACTTAGTGTGTTCGTACGCCGGCTGCCTGGCCGCGATCTCACCCAGGCCGACCCCCTGCCTGACCATATTGAACAGCTTCCACGACAACATCATGACGAGGTTGGCAACCTGGCCAACGCCTTCATTCACATGGACCGCGAGCTACGCGAAAAAATCGCCACGCTTGTTCAGGAAACGTCCAGACGCGAACGCTTTGAAAGTGAGCTGACCATTGCACGCGACATCCAGCTTGGCCTGCTCCCCGCCGAGCTGCCACAGACCGCACTGGAATATCTTGATCTGCATGCGACCATGCAACCCGCCAAACAGGTTGGCGGTGACTTGTATGATTTTTTCATGCTGCCCGATGGCCGACTGTGCTTTGCGATTGGCGACGTCTCGGACAAAGGGGTACCGGCCGCGCTGTTCATGGCAGTCACGTGCACGCTGCTGCGCGCCTGTGCAGAAGATGACACCGACCCGGCACGCCTGATGGAACGCATCAACACCCGCCTGGCCAGCAATAATCCCAACATGATGTTCGTTACCTTAATTGTTGGCGTCCTGGACCTGCACACCGGCGCTCTTGAGTGGTCCAATGCCGGCCACCCGCCCTTGTTATTGGCAGACGGTCGCAATCAGTGGCGCGTATTAAAGGGGTTAAGCGGGCCGGCATGTGGCGTTCAGCCCGATCTTCCCTACCAACGTTTTGACACCGTTCTGGAGCCGAGGGACACCGTGGTCGGCTACACAGACGGGATCAGCGAAGCCATGGACCCTGACAACGCACAGTACGGCGATGAACGCGTGCAGACTACGCTTGCCGACACCGACGTGGTTACAGCGCCTGCTGCCCAAACCGGGGCACGACTTCTTGACAGCGTGCAGCAATTTACACGCGGCAACGAACAATCTGACGACATTACCCTGCTCATCATCAAAAGGATGTCATTGTGATTCGCACGGCCCAAGCCTATCTAGCCCTGCTACTTTGCGTACTCAGCCTGCTGTGTCTATCGCCTGCGCACGCCCGGGACAGCCAGGAACCCGTTCCTGTCACGCCACAAGCCAAACAAGACGGCAGCCGCTGGCGTCTGGGTTATGTGGGCAGCGGCGTGTTCAGCGAATATCCACTGACCCTGCGGGCAATGGTTGACGGCCTGGTGCAGCTGGGCTGGATGGAGCTGGACGAACCCATGCCCAAAGACCTGGAAGCCGATGTCTTGTGGCGCTGGCTCGCCAAACATACACACAGCGACTATTTAACCTTTGTTGCCGATGCCACGTGGCGCCCCGGCAACTTTGACAGCGATAAGCGTGCCCCCATGCGCAAAAGCATTCAGACACGTCTGGATGACGAAAACGACGTGGACCTGATCATTGCCATGGGCACCTGGGCCGGCCAGGACATGCGGGAACTGGGCCCCCCTGTCCCAACCATCGTGGCATCCACCAGTGACGCCCAGTCAGCAGGCATCGTAGACAGCATCCAGGACAGCGGGCGCGACAATCTGCATGCCAGAATCGAACCTCAGCGCTACCAGCGTCAGGTCCGGTTGTTTCACGATATTGTGCCTTTCCAGTCATTGGGCATTGTGTACGATGACACCGAAACAGGCCGCGTATACGCTGCCGTTGACGACATCGATCAGGTAAGCAGTGAGCTTGATTTTGACGTCGTCGCCTGCCACGCCACCGCCAGTGACAGCACGCCAGAGCAAACGGCTGAAGACACGATTGCGTGCTACCAGGAGCTGGCCGACAAACAGGTGGATGCGGTGTACGTCACCTTCCATAGCGGTGTGACCAAAGAGTCGATCAAGCCCATCGCCCGTATTTTGCGCAAGGCCAGCATTCCCAGCTTTTCCATGGCGGGCGCCGGGGAAGTTGAAGCAGGCATCCTGTTCAGTATGGCTACCGCCAACGTCTCGTATGTGGGCCTGTTCCATGCCGAGGCCATTGCCCGGGTGTTCAATGGCGCACTGCCCCGCAACCTGGACCAAGTATGGGTCGACCCCGCCAAAATTGCCCTGAACCTGGGCACGGCTCGTATCATCGGCTTTGATCCGCCTATTGATATTCTGCTGGCGGCTGACGAAGTCTACGAATCCGCGCTGGAAGAACAATAAGCTTTCCTAGGCCTAGACCAGCGCGCCTGGAGGCAGGGCACGATGCACGCTTGCGATTGCCGACAGCCGGCTGCAGGCGCTTGTATTATTCAGGCGGCGCCATGTATGCAATAACCGATCAGCGGCATTGCGTCTGGAATCCAGCACATGGTCCGCATACGCCAGCCACGGCCTTTCAGTTTCGGCAAGGCCATCATGGGCAAGTGCCAGGACCTGCCGGCATAGCCTGAAAACCTCATCATCTTCCAGACCATGCCGCATGGCGCGATCACGCAGACGGCCCAGATGTGTCCAGCCCCAGCGGTCAATCAGGTCCTGACACGCCGGCAAGCGTCGCAGCAACCCCAATTGCAAGGCTGAAGGTGCCGTCAATACGGTTCGACACACCGCATCGCCCGCCTGTGACTGCAATACTGAATCGGCAAAATTTGCCCCTGCCGCCCGCCCCTCAAGATAGGCGTCAATGCCACATTCAGCCAACAAGGTTTCCAGCCCGCCAGGACACCGCCACGCAGCCCGTAGATCAGCCATATCCGGATAGGCATGCAATCGGTATCGCAGCCGGGCGTCCAGAACCATATAGACCTGCCCATCGACAAAGTGACGGGCATGCGCTTGCATGCGAACCGCCTCACCCGTATCTGCACGCCGGCCAGTCCAGTGCGACGCATGCAAAAATGCATGCAGACTGGGGTCACCATCCAGAAAAACGGCAGGGGCGTCCTTGTAGTCGACCTGCTCCGTCAGCAACAGGCTGCGACTGGCCGTGTGCGGGCCAAACATCCACAGAAAGTAGTCGCCCAGATCACGGAAAGGCTGCTTGGGCACCATAGCCAAGTGCGGATCACCCGAGAATTTGCTTGGCCCGAACATACGCGGCCAAATGGTCAGCCGTGTCTCTTTGAACCCCGTTTCACGGCCTGATTCAAGCGGACTATTGCCAAACAGGGCAATACTTGCCGGCCCGATCAGTGCGATGCCCGCGTTCACGGCCGCGATGGCATCCTCAATAGGCACCGATGTATTGGCGCCATTCTGCGCCTTGGCATCAATGCCTTCATGATGGAAACAACCCCGGTAATCCACCAGTTCGCTATAAATGGGCCGAGGCAACCGCGTACGCCGGTACCACGCTGCATCCCGTTCGCAGACTGGATGCTGGGCTACGTTCAGCACGGTCTGACCGTCTTCTGACAGCGCATGCAGCGTGTCATCCAGCTCTTGATCAAGACGCCTGGCCAGTTCAGACAGGCCGCCTTCACTGACCGGAACCGGAGCCAGTGCAGTCTCAAGCAGGTTCAGGCCATTATCCAAGCCGCATTGGGCAAGAGGCGTCTGAATACCAATGCACCGCCCCGCAAGCCAGACGGGTGCCACGCGACACCCCTGTTGGTACTTGCGCTGGGCCAAGCTGGCAAAATACCGATGCACATGGCTGCTGCGGCCGCTATGACTATCTGCCACAGCCATTTCCATCTCGGCGCCCAGCAATCCCCCTACCCTGTTTGATGCAGCCATATTGGCCTATACCTTACCCGCCATCACGGCTGGTGATTTATTTAAAATGCTATGCCATACAGCTACCATAGTTTACAGATTGTTAGTAAGCAGGGTTTACCCGCCATGGGCCATTTTTTCTGTAAAAGGCCAGGTACAAAACCGACCGGGTATCCACGGATAATCCCCTAATGACGGGGCTGTCAATCGCCGGTATAGTGAACTTCTTGTTTTACCAGCACAAGGCTTCAGCAGGTTGCACCGTTAATATTGTTCGCGACCCGCCAAGTTTTTGTTACTATGCCTGCGCTGATCGCCGCGTCAGGCATCACGATAAAATCATAACCAGGAGATCCGCACCATGCGAATGACAAAATGGCTCGCTGGCGCTGCCATGGCAGCTGCCGCCCTTGTCGCAACCAGCCCTGCGCAAGCCCAAAAAGCGCAGTTCATCAACATCCTTACTGGCGGACAAAGCGGTGTGTACTATCCGCTGGGTGTCGCCCTGTCCCAGATTTACGGCAAACACATCGACAACGTCAAATCCACTGCACAGGCTACCAAGGCCTCTGCAGAAAACATGAACCTGCTCCAGGCCGAGCGCGGCGAACTCGCCCTGGCGCTGGCTGACACGGTTTCCGACGCCTGGAACGGCAATGAAGAAGCCGGCTTCAGCAAAAAGCTCGACAAGCTTCGGGGCCTGTCAGCAACTTACAACAACTACATCCAGATTGTTGCCAGTGCTGATTCGGGCATCGAAACGCTGGACGACCTGAAAGGCAAGCGTATTTCCGTCGGTGCTGCCCGTTCGGGTACCGAACTTAACGCCCGCGCAGTCTTCAAAGCCGCCGGCTTAAGCTACGACGACTTCGACAAAGTCGAGTACCTGCCTTTTGGCGAGTCGGTCGAACTCATGAAAAACCGTCAGCTCGACGCCACGCTGCAGTCGGCCGGTCTTGGCGTTTCATCCATCCGCGACCTGGCCGCCTCCATCGACATCACAGTCGTACCCATCTCTGAAGAAGTGGTCGAAGCCATCGGCGACGCTGCCTACCTGCCCGCCACCATCCCGGCCGGCACCTACGAGGGACAGGATGACGACATGGAAACTGCTGCCGTACCCAACTTCCTGATCACCCACAAAAACGTGTCCGATGACCTTGCGTACGAAATGACCAAGCAGCTCTACGAAAACCTGGACAGCCTGCAGTCAGCGCACAATGCAGCCAAGGCCATCGATATCGAAAACAATGCAGAAGGCATGCCGGTGCCCATTCACCCCGGCGCCGAGCGCTACTATAAAGAAGCCGGTGTTCTGGACTAACACCGGAACCTCCTGACGGCCTATGCAGGTAGCTGACATAGCCGTCTACCCGTTCAACGGTTCCGGTCCAGCTGCCGGAACCGTTTTTGCTTGCAAGCCATGACCACCCCAACAACTGCCCCCCAAACGCCCACACCCGAAGCGTTGCCGCGTGCCATTTTCTGGATTGCCGTAGCTTTTTCCAGCTTTCAGGTCTATACCGCCGCATTCAGCCCCATGTCCAGCCAGGTTATCCGGGCCATACACGTGGGGTTTGTCCTGCTCATGGTATTTACCCTGTATCCTGATTTTTTAGGTAAACGTCGGCCAATGCTGGGCTGGTTGCTGGGTATCGTCGGCTTCGTATTCAGTTTCTACCACTGGATCTACGAATCCGACCTAACCGCCCGCGCGGGCGAGCTCACCAACATGGACACCGTCATCGGCGTTGTCCTCATTACCCTGGTTTTTGAAGCCACGCGTCGCATGATGGGCTGGGCCCTGCCCATCATATGCAGCATCTTTCTTTTATACGGGCTGTTTGGCGAATACATCCCAGGACTATTTGGTCATCGGGGTTATGGCGTCGACCAAATCATCAGCACGCTGGGCTTTGGCGTTGAAGGCATCTACGGTACACCCACCTACGTCTCGTCAACCTATATCTTCCTGTTTATCCTGTTTGGGTCGTTTCTTGAGCAGGCCGGCATGATCATGCTGTTCAGCGACTTTGCCATGGGCACGGTCGGGCACAGCAAAGGCGGGCCGGCCAAGGTGTCCGTGATCAGCTCAGGCTTAATGGGCACCATTAATGGGTCCGGCGTAGCCAACGTCGTCACCACCGGCCAGTTCACCATTCCGCTCATGAAGCGCTTTGGCTATTCCCCTTCTTTTGCGGGGGGCGTCGAAGCCACGTCCAGCATGGGTGGGCAAATCATGCCGCCGGTCATGGGCGCCGTGGCATTTATCATGGCCGAGACCATTAACGTCCCCTATGTGGCGGTGGTCAAGGCTGCCATCATTCCAGCCATTCTGTACTTCACAACGGCTTTCATCACCGTCCACCTGGAAGCCGGCCGTAAAAACCTGCATGGTCTGCCCAAAGAAGATTGCCCCAATCCCTGGACAGCAGTGCGCAAGCGCTGGTATTTGCTCATTCCTCTTATCGGTCTGGTCGTATTGCTGTTTTCAGGTTATACGCCCCTGTTTTCCGGCACAGTCGGGCTGGGGCTCACTGTTATCCTGATTTTTGGTGCAGCGGCCATCAGTGGCGTCGGGCAAATGGGCTTGCGCTACTTGTTCTGGATTCTTCTGGGTATTGCGTGCACAGGGTTTATCCAGTTTGGCGTCATCGTTTTCTTCGGTCTTATTACCCTCCTGGCTGTCATCCTGCTGCTCATGCAGGGGCAACGCAACGTCCTGCTGCTGGCTATCGACGCCATGGCGGAAGGCGCCCGGCACGCCTTGCCGGTGGCCGTTGCCTGTGCGCTGGTTGGCGTCATTATCGGCATCATCAACCTCACCGGCGTTGCCACCCTATTTGGCGGTCAGGTCATTGCGCTAGGGGAAGACAACCTGTTCATTGCCCTGTTCCTGACCATGATCACGTGTCTGGTACTGGGCATGGGCATCCCCACAATTCCCAACTACATTATCACCAGCTCACTGGCCGCGCCCATCCTGTTGCAACTGGGCGTGCCGCTTATTGTGTCGCACATGTTCGTGTTCTATTTCGGCATCATGGCCGACCTGACACCACCTGTCGCCCTGGCCGCCTTTGCTGCGGCACCCATCGCCCGCGAAACCGGCCTGCGCATCAGCGTTCAGGCACTACGCGTGGCAGCGGCAGGCTTTGTCGTGCCCTATATGGCGGTGTATTCACCTGCACTCATGCTGCAGGGCGATGGCGGCATGCTCGACACCGTGTATGTTGTGGGCAAAGCGTTGCTGGCAATCAGCCTTTGGGCGGCCGGCGGCACAGGCTACCTGTTCAAGCCCATGAACGCCTTCGAGCGTGTATTTGTTATTGTCGCGGCGGCCTTGCTGGTGCTGTCCAGTCCCTTGTCAGACCAAGTCGGCTTGGGTCTGACAGGCGTTTTTGTTGTGTGGCATTTCTTGCGTGCGCGCCAGCTACGCGGTGCTGCGGCATAATGCCGGTGGGGACAACACTGGGGGTTTGTCTGGCACTGGCCGGCGCCCCCGCCCAGCCACCAGTATTCGTACCTGCCCAGCAGTTCACGCTGGCCTGGACGCATTCCATTGAGCGGGTGCGCTGGGAAGAGGACTATACAATCATTGATGGCCAAGAGCCCCGTTTACAGGCGGGCAAGGCCCGAATCAAAGGCTCGGCGGCCGGAATGGAGCCACCCCCCGAGGCGGTAAAACGTGATGGCTGGTACGAATACCAGCCCCATCAGTGGCCCGATACACCCCTGCGGTTAACGCGATCAGGCTACACGCCTGACTATGACTGGTGCGAGCAGCAAACCTGCCAACCCATGGAAGATTTGTTACCCACCGACGGGGACATTACGCTGCTGTACCCTTGCCGGCAAGACGCCCAACAACGCCCCTAATCGGGATCCACATCGTACGTTTTCAGGGTGTCCATCACCCATGGCACCAGCTTTTCTGTGGTCTGTGCCATGGCCACGCCAAACGCATCCACCACTTCTGGGACTTCCTTGCCGTCCACCGCCTGTTTGACCTGTAACCGGCGGCCCGACACAACCCGGCGCGATGCTGAATCAATCAGTACCGCATCCATTCGAATATCTACGACAGGTTGGTCGTCTTCGTAAATGACACGAAATGTCGTCAGATCCGTTCCCAGTTCAAGATCGGCTGCCACATGCGAACTGTCACTGCTGACTTCGGCCACACCGGCCTGGTGGCGTAAAACATCGACCACGTAATCCCGAACCATGGCCGGTGGCGTATCACTCCACTGGACATCCTTGTATGCGCTGATTTCGCCATGCTGCGGCTGAACCAGTATGCGCCTGCTGTAGGTAAGCCTGTCGGCACCAGGCGTCAGCACCTTCAGGCTAACGGCATGCTGCGCGGACTGGGTTGCTAACGACGTATCCGCCGGAGGCAAGGCATAGACTGCCTGCGGCTCCGATGAGGGTAATATCGAACAGCCGGCCAACACGCCGGCGGCCACCAGTACGGCCAAACGCCTGATCATGGCTCAAACTCCTGTAAGTCATCGTGCCCCAGCAAGTAACGGCCCGGGTTCTCATCAAGTTTGCGTACAACCTCTTGAATACTGGCAAGGGTGCGTCGCAGGGCCCGCATCGTCGGTCCAAGCTCGTTCAACCCCTTGGAGCCAGAAATGATGGATTCTGAACTGCCCTGCATCACATGGTTCATCGACACAGTGGCCTCTTCCAGGGATGCCAGTGCCCTGACGCCATGCTCAAAAGCGCGCTGGCCCTGATCGGTCACCAGGTTGGTGGTGGTGTCGATGAGCCCGCTGGCCTTGCTGGTCACTGCGGCAATGCGCTTGCTGACTTCGGCCACCTGCCGGATCACTGATCCGACATCGTCCCCATGTTCGACCAATTGCTCGGAGAAGGCATCCATATTGGCCATAATATTGCCAAAATGCTCAAGGTTATCGGAGGTAAACAAATCGTTGGCGTTCATGACCAGCTCGCTGACCCGGGTCAGCAGGTTATCGCCGCCGGACAACAACTGATTCAGCGGTGACGGCACAGCACGAATGACCGGGTCCCCCTCTTCATCTTTGTCAACGCTTTCTGCCAACAATGGGCTTAGTGGTGACCCGCCCGACAGCTCAACCACTGCCGTGCCGGTAACGCCCGTCATGACCAGGCGGGCCCGGGTATCGGTACGAATCGGTATATCGGCATCAAGGGCAAGCTGCACGTGCGCTTCGCGCAAATCAGCGGCGTCCAGGTGCATGTCTTGGACCTCGCCAATCCGGATGCCGTTATACAGCACTGCACTGCCGCGCGACAGGCCTCGCACCGGCTCGTCAAAAATAACCTTGTAATGATCAATCTGCCCTTGTTGGTGGGCTCGAGACAACCATAATGCAAACACGACCATGGCCACTGTGAAAAGCAGCGTGAAAAGGCCGATCATGACATGATGAGCGCGAGGTTCCATTAGGCTTTTTCCCGTTGTGACTGTCCTGCGTGCTGGGCGACGCGTCCTCGCGGCCCATTGAAGTACTCTTGAATCCAGTCGTTATCGAACGTTTGTACCCGCTCGAGCGTATCTGTGACCAATACATGCTTCTCGGCCAGCACCGCGACCCTATCGCAAATTGCGTACAAAGTGTCCAGATCGTGTGTGACCAAAAACACGGTAAAACCCAAAGCGCCGCACAGGGTGCGCAGCAGCCGGTCAAATGCCGCTGCGCTGACCGGATCCAGGCCCGCAGTGGGTTCGTCCAGAAACAGGATATCCGGATCCAACGCCAGTGCCCGGGCCAGTGCAGCCCGCTTGATCATGCCGCCCGACAGTTCGGACGGATACTTGGGCCCGGCGTTGGCCGGCAGCCCGGTCAGGGCAATTTTCATGCAGGCGATATGCTCGGCATCGGCACGGTCCAGTTTACTGTGTTCAATTAGTGGCAGGGCGATATTTTCAATTACGGTAAGGGATGAAAACAGGGCCCCTGCCTGAAACAGCACCCCAAAGCGCCGCTCCATGAGCGACCGCCTTTTGTGCGATAACGCCAGCAAGTCGCGACCCAGCACTGTAATACTGCCTGCCGTGGGCCGCTGCAACCCAACGATTGACCTCAGGAGCACGGACTTGCCGGTGCCCGAGCCGCCCACCACACCCAATATTTCACCCTGACGCACGCTAAGATCCAGATTGTCGTGAACCACGTGCGAACCAAACTGGTTCCTTAGTCCGGTGACCTGAATGATCGGTGGCGGTGCATCTTCAGTGGACGCTTCGGCGCTTACCATCCCATCTCCATATAAAACAGGGCAGACAAGGCATCGAGCAAAATCACAACAAAAATGGATTGCACGACGGCAGAGGTTGTGTGCTCACCCACCGACTGGGCACTGCCGCCAACATGAAACCCTTGCAAGCAACCAATGACCGTAATCAAAAACGCAAAAATTGGCGCCTTGACCATGCCCAGCACAAAGTGGCGGAACGGGACTTCAGCGACAAACATGTCCAAAAAACGCGATGGAGAGATGCCCAGCGACAACGCACATACAGCCATCCCGCCGACAATGCCCGAGACCATGCCCACAAACGTCAGGATAGGCAGAGAAATCTGCATGGCCAGAACACGCGGCAAGACCAGCAACTCCATTGGACTTAAGCCCTGCACCCGTATCGCGTCGATTTCCTCGTTGACCTTCATGGAGCCAATTTGCGCCGTAAAGA
>DAHVSI010000144.1 GCA_027324645.1 Castellaniella sp.
TAGCTGACAATACGAGCGGCCTTGTTAGCGTATTCAGGGTCGTGACGCAATTGATGATCATATTCACGGACCATGGCACCACAACCTGAGGCGTTCATGACAATAGCCTCGATTTTGCCGCTGTCGATAAGCGGTAGCCAAGCATCGATATTGGCACGCATCTGATCCCGGGCCGCATCCTGAGCATTAAGGTGAAAGTTGACAGCACCACAACAGCCCGATTCGGCAGCAACCTGCACGCCTACGCCCAGCCTTGCCAGCACACGCCGTGTCGCTGCATCAATGGCAGGCTCAAGCGTTGGTTGTACACAGCCCGCCAAGAGTAATACCTGACGCGGCAAAGTATGCGTATTGGCAGGCAGGCTGCCAGCAGCTCTGGGCGGTGCAAGCTTGGCCCCAAGGGCCTCCGGCAGGATAGGACGCATGGCGCGTCCCAGCCGGAAAGCCGGTCCGAATAAAGCAGAGTTGATGAGCCGCCTGAGAGCCAGCCTTGATAAGCGTTCAGTACGCGGCCTGGCTACACGCTCTTCGACCAGATCCCGACCAATATCGACAAGCTTGCCATATTCAACGCCCGACGGACAGGTTGTCTCGCAATTACGGCAGGTCAGGCATCGATCCAGGTGGAACTGTGTTGATCGACCGGGCTCGTTGTCCTCAAGCATTTCCTTAATAAGGTATATGCGACCACGCGGGCTGTCCCGCTCGTCGCCTGTGATTTCGTATGTGGGACAGGTTGCCAGGCAAAACCCGCAGTGAACACAACGACGCAGGATTTCTTCGGCTTCTTTGCCGGATAGGGAATCACGTGCCCATTCAGCCAGATTTGTCTGCATGTTACTTACCCTTGTTGCTGTGGCAATAGCCGACCTGGCTGGAACAAGCCTTGGGGGTCGAACTGGGCCATCATGCGTCTGTTAATTGTTTCAAGTACAGGAGATAGCGGATGAAATACTGGTGTGCCAGCGGTGCCGTCGTAGCGGAATAACGTGGCGTGCCCGCCTACGGCCGCTACCATCTCTCGTACCTCGTGCGCGGGCAAGGTAGTACTTACCCATCTGAGCGCACCGTGCCATTCTGTAAGCGTACGGCCGAAGTCCAACGCCGGCGTCGCGGGTGGCACGGCAATGCGCCATAAGGGCCGCTGTTCAAAAAATGCGTTTGTCTGGTCCCGCATACTATCCCAGAAGCTAGCGGCCTCGTCTGGCTCGAGTGTGACGTGATCAGCATCAGCAACGATCGTGTTTATCGTGGACGTAATTGCTGCCTGACTACCCGAGAGACGAACATACATAGTCTGATCGACATGGGCGGTAGCGGTTATTGGCAAGGGCTGACTGCGCCACTGATTACAGCGCTCCAGGGCTTGCTCGTGTGTAACAGACAGACAGACGGTCGTCTCGGCGGCTGGCTTGGGAGCCACCTTGACTGACAGCTCCGCAGCTGGTCCCAAGCTGCCTAATGATCCGGCAACCAATCGGGATACATCGTATCCCGCAACGTTTTTCATGACTTCACCGCCAAACGATAATACCTGGCCTGTTGTGTCAATGATTCTGGCCCCTAAAACAAAATCATGAACGCCCCCCACAGCCATGCGCCTTGGACCTGCCAAGCCGCTACTTATACAGCCTCCCAACGTGCTTGTATGACCAAAGCGCGGCGGCTCAAATGCAAGCATCTGACCATGCCTTTCCAGTACCGATTCGATTTCAGCAAGTGGCGTGCCGGCTCGAGCCTTGATGACCAACTCTGACGGCTCGTACGAGATCACACCTGTGTAGGCAGCCATATCGAGCGGTTGGGCCCCATGATCAGGATCTCGCGGCTCGCCATAAAAATCTTTCGTCTGCCCGGCAGTAATGTACAAACGGCCGCCAGCATTGCTCGCCTCTTTGATTTGCTCGCACAGGCGAGTCAGTTCTTGACGCATACAGTTATCCTAGAAACGCGGCAAATCGGCAAACGGAAGTTCACCCCGATGAACATGCATCCTGCCGTATTCAGCACAGCGAGCCAGTGTGGGAATGAGCTTGGCCGGGTTAAGCAAGCCATAAGGATCAAACGCACGCTTCACCGCAAAAAACGTGTCGAGCTCCTCACGGCTGAACTGGACACACATTTGATTGATTTTTTCGTGGCCGACGCCGTGCTCGCCGGTGATGGTGCCACCCACCTCGATGCACAATTCGAGGATGGCTGCACCAAACTCTTCGGCCCGCACCACTTCGCCGGGCTCGTTAGCATCGTAAAGTATTAGCGGATGAAGATTGCCATCGCCAGCATGAAACACGTTGGCACACCGCAGGCCGTAAGTAGACTCCATCTCGGTAATGGCATTGAGCACCCGCGCTAGATGCCGCCGGGGGATAGTGCCATCCATGCAGTAGTAATCTGGCGAGATGCGGCCAGCAGCGGGGAATGCGTTTTTGCGGCCCGCCCAAAAGCGCTCGCGCTGCTCTTCGGTTTGAGAGACCTCGATACGTGTCGCGCCGGCCTGCTCAAACACTTCAGTCATGCGCGCTATTTCGTCCTCGACCTCTGTCGTGGTGCCATCGGACTCGCACAAGAGGATTGCGGAGGTCTCCAGGTCATAACCAGCGTTCACGAAGGGTTCGACCATATGGATCGCCCGCTTATCCATCATTTCCAGCCCCGCCGGTATGATTCCGTGCCCGATGATGCTTGCTACAGCCTCACCAGCCAACTCTACCGACGGAAAACTGGCCATGATCACACGCGCCAGTTCCGGTGCAGGAATGAGCCTGACCGTCACCTCGGTGACGATACCCAGCATGCCTTCCGAGCCTACGAATATGGGCAGCAGTGAGAGTCCGGGTGCATCAGGTGCGCCAGATCCAAGCTCGACCACTTCACCATCGATGGTAATTAGCCGCACCGACAAGACGTTATGCACTGTCAGCCCGTACTTTAGACAATGCACCCCTCCTGAATTTTCTGCCACATTCCCGCCAATAGAGCAGGCAATCTGACTGGATGGATCTGGAGCATAGTACAAACCATAAGGGCCGGCAGCTTCGGAAATGGCCAGGTTTCTAACTCCAGGCTCAACGACGGCTGTAGCCGAAACAGGATCAATTTTTTTTATCCGGCTAAGCCGCGACATACCCAGTAAGACACCCTGCTTATGAGGTAACGCACCACCTGATAAGCCTGTTCCGGCACCGCGCGGCACAATGGGCACATGGTGCTGACGGCACGCATGCATGACCTCAATAACTTGCTGTTCGTTTTCTGGCAAAACCACGATGGGTGGCCGCTCTCTATACAAGGACAGCCCATCGCATTCGAACGGCCGTGTGTCTTCGGGGTCGCTCAAAACAGCGTCAGAAGGCAGTATGGATAAAAGTGTCTTCAGCAAGCCTGCCAAATCTGGCGCAGGGTCCTGCGTTTCGGCTGCTTGAACCACATCGCTGGTGTCTTGCACCTCGTCGACGGTTTCGGAATGTAGATCAGTCATGATGATGTATCCTTGGTCACAGACGTCCCGTTACGGCACGATTTTGCCAGGATTAAGAATATTATTCGGATCAAAGGCCTGCTTAAGCGCCTGCATTAGATTGAGCGCATCCTGCCCATGCTCAGCCTGCATAAACTCCATTTTATGCAGGCCCACGCCGTGCTCTCCGGTGCAGGTCCCGTCCATCTCGATCGCGCGCATTACCATGCGCCGGTTAAGTGCTTCAGACTGTGCCCATTCGTCCGGGTTATCGGCATCAAGCAACATCAGCACATGAAAGTTCCCATCCCCTACGTGACCAACAATGGTGTATGGAAAACTGGCTTGTTCAAGGTCAGCAGCTGTCTGGCTTACGCAGTCTGCAAGCCGGGAGATAGGCACACAGACATCCGTTGTACTGGCCCTGCAACCAGGCCTGAGCTGCAGGCCTGCAAAATATGCGTTATGCCGGGCTGTCCATAAGCGGCTGCGATCCTCGGGGCGTTCAGCCCAATCAAAGTCCATGCCACCGTTGTCATGCGCGATATCTTGCACGGTGCGGGCCTGCTCCTGCACGCCGGCGGGGCTTCCGTGAAACTCGAACAACAATAGCGGCGACTCGTGAAGCGTCAGATCACTGTACGCGTTTGTCGCCTTGACCGCCGCCGTGTCCATGAACTCGACCCGAGCCACAGGAACGCCCATTTGAATGGTTTCGATCACGCTCTGAACGGCTGCGTCAATGGAGGGAAAATTGCAGATTGCGGCGGACAGTGCCTCTGGTTGCGGATATAGCCGGACCGTTACCTCGGTAATGATACCCAGTGTGCCTTCACTGCCCACAAACATGCGGGTCAGATCATAGCCGGCAGACGACTTTCGAGCCCTGCTGGCCGTTTTGATGATCCGGCCTTCTGCGGTAACAACGGTCAGAGACACAACATTTTCCCGCATGGTGCCGTACCGGACTGCATTGGTGCCTGACGCCCGGGTCGCTGCCATGCCACCAAGACTGGCGTCAGCACCCGGGTCAATGGGGAAAAACAGTCCCGTCTCACGCAGCTCGTCATTAAGCTGCTTGCGTGTGACACCAGCTTGCACGGTGGCCGTGAAATCTTCCGCGTGCACAGCGACCAATTGGTCCATGCCGGACAGGTCGACGCAAATGCCTCCCTGCACCGCCAGAATATGGCCCTCTAGCGACGATCCTGCGCCATACGCAATAAGAGGGACAGCGTTCTCATTACATGTCTGCGCAAGCCAGGCGACTTCTTCGGTGCTGTGAGCATACACGACCCCATCGGGCA
>DAHVSI010000154.1 GCA_027324645.1 Castellaniella sp.
CGCCCGATATCGAGGCCTACCTTAATTTTGTGATGACCATGTTCATTGCGTTCGGGGTCACATTCGAGGTCCCTGTTGCCGTCGTACTGTTAGTGCGCAGCGGCGTGGTCACCATCGAAAAATTGCGCAGCATGCGCGGCTACATTATTGTTGGAGCGTTTGTGGTCGCAGCCGTGGTCACGCCGCCTGACGTCTTGAGCCAGTTCATGCTGGCCGTGCCGCTATGCCTGTTGTTTGAAGTCGGCCTGCTCATTGCACGACGCTTGCAAAAAAAGGCGGAAGCCGACAGCGACGACGATCAAAACGATCTCACCACAAACGACTAAGCCCGCGCTGCATCCGTGACAGGAGTATTCCACCATGTCAGCTTCATCCCCTGAGGCGGTCAGCACCAACACGCTAGAACAATGGCTGGCCGCAACACTGCAGATCGACCAGTTCAAAGACTATTCGCCTAACGGCCTACAAGTAGCCGGCACGCCACACATACGTCACATCGTCACGGGCGTGACTGCTTCGCTGGCGCTTATTGACCAGGCAATCCAGCAACAAGCCGATGCCCTGATCGTCCATCATGGCTGGTTCTGGAAAAACGAAAGCCCCTGCATCCGCGGGCCCAAGCGCGAGCGCGTGGCCCGGGTTCTGGACAACAACCTGAATCTGTTTGGCTATCACCTGCCGCTAGACGCCCACCCGGTGCTGGGCAACAACGCCCAATTGGCACGCATACTGAGCCTTGAACCCGATACAGACGACACGGGCCAACCAGTTACGTTTGGACCGGCAAGCCTGATCTGGTCTGGCCGCTGCAGCACCCAGCGCACGCTGGCCGACTTTGCAGCGCAAACCGCTACGGCCCTTGACCGCCAGCCCCTGGTTGTTGGCGACCCGGGTAAGGTCATTAAGCGTGTGGCATGGTGCACGGGCGGTGCGCAAGGCATGATGCAGGACGCCATTGACCAGGGCGTCGATCTGTACATCACGGGCGAAGCCTCGGAGCAAAACTTCCATATGGCCAACGAAAGTGGCGTCGCTTTCATGGCGGCCGGCCACCATGCTACTGAGCGCTATGGCCCCAAAGCATTGGGCGACGCCATTGCACAGCAATTTGGCGTAAGCGTCACCTTTATCGATCTGGATAACCCTATCTAACAGCCAGCCGGCACCCGCGCCTATCGTCTACGATGACTCGTCGGTACGGCCGGGGGTGCGCTGGGTATTGAGCAAGTCGCGTATCTCACGCAGCAACACCACATCGTCCGGGTCGGGCTCGGGAGCCGCTTCTTCCTCGGCTTGCGCTTCGTGGTGCAAGCGGGCACGCGCTGAATTGATTGCCTTGACCATGGCAAACACAACCAAGGCAAGCAACAAAAAGTTAATCAGCACCGTCAAAAAGTTCCCCCAGGACAGCACCACTGCACCTGCTTCGGCAAGGGCGTCATACGTCCGCTCACCGTCGTAACCTTCCGGTTTGCGCAGAACAATAAAACGGTTGGTAAAATCCACCTCACCGCCCAGGATAAAGCTCACTAGTGGCATGATGATGTCGCTTACCAGCGAATCAATGATCTTGCCGAAGGCAGCCCCAATAATGACGCCGACGGCTAGATCAATCATGTTGCCGCGAACGGCAAATTCCTGAAACTCCCTGATAAAATTTCCAGTCTTGCTCATGATTCCATCCTTTGAATTCACCCAGTGGCAGGCTGACGCTATAATAAGCTGTCTCTAATCCCGTACGCGGTCAACAACTGTAAACGATCTGCCCTTTTGTGGCATCAAGAAGGAACATAGAATGACTGAGTTCACGACACGGCCTGAAGATGATGCTTCGGTTGACCCGGATCTCCTGTCCGACCCGCAACGACGCTTCTGGGTCGCCTCTGCGTGTGCCGTAGGCGGTGCAGCAGGCGTCGCCACCGCTGTTCCGTTTGTGGGGTCATTTGCGCCTTCAGACAAGGCCCGGGCAGCCGGCGCACCGGTCGAGGTAGACGTCTCGGGCCTCAAGGCTGGCGAATTGCGCACCGTAGAATGGCGGGGCAAGCCTATCTGGGTTCTGCGCCGCAGCAGCGCCCAGGTCGAAGATCTCAAATCGCTAGACAACAAACTGGCCGATCCCCAATCAGACCGTCCCGGCTATACGCCCGACTTCGCCAAGAACGAACACCGCTCCCGCGACCCCGACGTCTTCGTTGCGGTCGGCATCTGCACACACCTCGGGTGCTCCCCCACGCCGGAACTGGCTGCCGGCCCCGGTCCTGGCCTGCCACCCGACTGGAAGGGCGGTTTCTTCTGCCCCTGTCACGGGTCATACTTTGACCTTGCCGGCCGCGTCTATAAAAACGTCCCCGCACCCGATAACCTCGAGGTCCCGCCCTACGTGGTTTCAGCCGATGGCAGCACGGTCACGGTTGGCATCGAGGACGAAGACCAGGCCTGATCCGCTGCGGATTCAACCTGGCACAACGTAACAAGCACATTCTCAACACGCCTGGCAAGTTAGAAAAAGGAGCCTTTTCATGGCTGGCGAAAAAACCGTCGAAACGACTGGACTCTTGGGCTGGATAGACAGACGTTTCCCGCTGTCCGATCTGTTCAAGGAACACATGTCGGAATATTACGCACCCAAGAACTTCAACTTTTGGTACTTCTTTGGGTCGCTTGCACTGCTGGTACTCGTCATTCAAATCGTGACCGGCATTTTCCTGGTCATGAACTACAAGCCAGATGCCGACCTTGCGTTCAACTCCGTTGAATACATCATGCGCGAAGTCCCGTGGGGCTGGCTCATACGCTACATGCACGCCACCGGCGCCTCCATGTTCTTCGTTGTGGTCTACCTGCACATGTTGCGCGGGCTGTTCTATGGCTCCTACCGCAAACCGCGCGAACTCGTCTGGATCTTTGGTGTCGCCATCTTCCTGTGCATGATGGCAGAAGCCTTCTTTGGCTACCTGCTGCCCTGGGGCCAGATGTCCTACTGGGGCGCACAAGTCATCGTCAATCTGTTCTCGGCCATCCCCTTCATTGGTCCTGAACTGGCTATCTGGATCCGCGGCGACTACGTCGTTTCCGATGCCACGCTTAACCGTTTCTTCGCTTTCCACGTCATTGCCATTCCGCTGGTATTGATTGGTCTGGTTGTTGCGCACCTGATTGCGCTGCACGAAGTCGGCTCCAACAACCCTGACGGCGTCGAAATCAAGGACGGCCCCAAGGACAAGCGCGGCTTTCCTGTCGACGGCATTCCGTTCCACCCCTACTACTCGGTACACGACATTGTTGGGGTTGCGGGCTTCCTCATCATTTTTGCGATCATTCTGTTCTTCACCCCTGAAATGGGCGGCTTCTTCCTGGAGTACAACAACTTTATTCCGGCCGACCCGCTCAAGACACCAGAACACATTGCGCCTGTGTGGTATTTCACTCCGTTCTACTCCATGCTGCGCGCTACCACCAGCGACTTCACCTGGGTACTGGCAGCGGGCACGCTTATTGCAGCGGTAGCCATGCTGTTCAAGGGCGGTCTGCGGGGTGTCTGGCGTCTGATCGTGCCACTTATTCTGGTTGCGGTCGCTGTGCTGCTCAAGGTGTTCGATGCCAAATTCTGGGGTGTCGTTGCCATGGGTGGCGCCGTAGTCATCCTGTTCTTCCTGCCGTGGCTCGACTATTCACCGGTACGCTCCATTCGCTACCGTCCAGGCTGGCACAAAGTGCTGTACGGCATCTTTATCGTGAACTTCCTGATGCTGGGTTACCTGGGCACCCAGGCTCCCAGCCCTGTGTACAACCTCATGAGCCAAATCGGAACCATCATCTATCTGGTATTCTTCCTGGCCATGCCCGTCTGGAGTCGCCTGGGCCGGTTCAAGCCGGTTCCCGAGCGCATCACGTTTCGTCCTCACCAGGCCACAAAATCGGATAAATCATGATTAAAAAGCTGCTTGCCACTACCGCACTCGCGCTTACCTGTGTCTTGTCTGTCGCGGCGGCCCAGGATACCGCCGTCACCCCCGCACCAGACCGGCTTAACGACATGGCATCCCTGCAAAACGGCGCCAAGCTGTTCGTCAACTATTGCCTTAGCTGCCATAGTGCCGATTCCATGCGCTACAACAAGCTCACTGACATCGGCCTGACAGAGGAAGAAATTGAAAACAACCTGCTGTTCACGACGGACAAGGTCGGCGAGCTCATGCACATTGCCATGACGCGCGAAGACGCTGCCAACTGGTTTGGTGCAGCGCCCCCTGACCTGTCCGTCATTGCCCGCGCACGCTCCGAAACCATGGGGGCATCCGGCGTTGACTATGTCTACAGCTTCCTGCGCAGTTTCTACCGCGATGCCACCAAGCCCACAGGCTGGGATAATCTGGTCTTCCCCAGCGTCGGCATGCCCCACGTACTGTGGGATCTGCAAGGCGAGCGCACCCTGGATCGCACGACCATCAAGGAAGAAGACCAGGCAGACGGCAGCAAGGAGTGGGTACGTACCGACGCCAGCTACGATACCCAAGGCTTTTCCGAGATCAAAACTGATGTCCTCAAGGACTACCAGGGCGATCCAGTTGATCAGTACAAATTCACTGCGCTGGAAAGCGGCCAAGCCTCCGCTTTTGACAGCGACGTTGCCGACCTAGCCAACTTTCTTGGCTGGATGGCCGAACCCGGTCAGCTATTCCGCAAAAAGCTTGGCATCTGGGTTTTATTCTTTCTTGGCATTTTCCTTCTCGTCGCCTGGCGCCTGAATGCGGCATACTGGAAAGACGTCAAGTAACCCATCATCAACTGGCGGCACTGCCCTCTTGCGGGCCGCCCGTCCGGCACCCTCCAAGGCAGCAGGCGTACATGGTTACGCCTGCTGCGTTTTGCCATGCTGGGGCTGCCACACACTTTTTTTATCTTTTTACTGGAACTCTACGACATGATGCTGCTTTATTCTGGAACGACCTGTCCGTTCTCCCAACGTTGCCGCTTTGTGTTGTTCGAAAAGGGCATGGATTTTGAAATCCGTGATATCGATCTCTACAACAAGCCCGAAGACATCGCGACCATGAATCCCTACGGCCAGGTACCCATCCTGGTCGAACGCGACCTTATTCTGTACGAATCCAACATTATCAACGAGTATATCGACGAGCGTTTCC
>DAHVSI010000155.1 GCA_027324645.1 Castellaniella sp.
GACGAAATTCTTGACAACCTGGGGCTTGGCGACAAGGCTGAAGTCAATATGCGCGCCCTTTCCGGCGGCATGAAACGGCGCGTCCTGGTCGCCCAGGCACTCGTGCACCGGCCGCCGGTCATCATCCTGGACGAACCAACAGCCGGCGTCGATGTCGACTTGCGCCGCACGCTTTGGGCCTTTATTTCGAGGCTCAACCAGCAAGGCCATACCATTTTGCTCACCACACACTATCTGGAAGAAGCCGAAGCCCTGTGTGGACGCATTGCCATGCTCAAAGATGGCCATATTGCCGCCCTGGACAAAACAGAATCGCTGCTGGCCCGCTTTGGCGGCTCAGACCTGGAAGAAGCATTTGTACGCATCATGCATGAAACCCAACCAGGCGCCGAGGCACAGTCATGAGCACATCGCAATCCACCCATACCGCATCACAGCAGCCGTTGCAGGCGCGTACCGATCTTGGCTCGGGCTTTCCCACACTGCTGCGCAAAGAATTGTCCCGGTTCTGGAAAGTCGCCTTTCAGACAGTGGCCGCCCCCATCGTATCGGCCTTGCTCTACCTGCTTATTTTTTCGCATGTACTGGGCGATCGCGTGCAGGTCTATGACTCGCTGCCCTACACCTCATTCCTGATCCCCGGGTTAATGATGATGAGCATGCTGCAAAACGCATTTGCCAACCCCTCATCTTCCCTTATCCAAAGCCGCATTACGGGCAACCTGGTTTTTATCCTGCTGCCTCCGTTGTCGCACCGCGAAATCTTTTCGGCCTATGTGTTGGCGGGCATCATACGGGGGCTGTGCGTGGGCGCCGGCATTTGGGCCATTGCGCTGTTCTTCGTGCCCCTGCCGGCCCAGAATATCGCCTGGGTGTTGGCCTTTGCCATCCTGTCCTGCGGTATCATGTCCACGCTTGGTCTTATTGCCGGTCTGTGGTCCGAGAAATTCGACCAGCTGGCCGCCTTTCAGAACTTTCTTATCATGCCGGCCACGTTTCTGTCAGGTGTGTTTTATTCCATCCACAGTCTGCCACCATTCTGGCAAGCCGTATCACGCTGGAACCCCATTCTTTACACCATTGACGGATTCCGCTACGGATTCTTTGCCGAATCCGACATCTCGCCCTGGTTCAGCCTGGCAGCGGTGTCTACAGCATTCATCCTGCTTTGCCTGTGCGCCCTGCATCTGCTTGCCAGCGGCTACAAATTACGGAGCTGATTACCATGTTGCCCACACCTGAACAGGTTCACCAGTACATTGCTGACAACCTTAATTGCGAGCACCTTGAGGTCCGCGGTGACGGACAGCACTTTGAAGCCATCATTGTCAGCCCTGAATTTGAGGGCAAGCGGCGTGTTGCCCGCCACCAGCGAGTCTATGCCGCACTGGGCGACCGCATGAAAGCCGAAATACACGCTCTGTCCATGCAGACGTTAACCCCTGAAGAATACGGAAGCGGCCCCAATGGATAAGCTGCGCATCACTGGCGGCCAGCGCCTGCACGGCGAGGTCACGATTTCCGGGGCAAAAAACGCGGCCCTGCCTATTTTGTGTGCCAGCCTGCTGTCCGGCGACACACTTGAGCTGGATAATGTCCCGGAACTGAATGACATTCAAACTACCCTGCGGTTGTTACGCCAGCTTGGTGTCAGCGTCACCAATGGCAAACAGGGGCATGTCAGTCTGAATGCAAACAACGTCACCAGCCTTGAGGCCCCATACGACCTGGTCAAAACCATGCGGGCTTCCATTCTGGTGCTAGGGCCATTACTGACGCGTTTTGGCGAGGCCCGGGTGAGCCTGCCCGGCGGCTGCGCCATTGGTCAGCGGCCGGTTGACCAGCACATCAAAGGGCTGGAGGCGCTGGGTGCCGACATTCGCATCGAGCATGGCTACGTTATTGCCAAAGCCACCCGGTTGCGCGGCACCACCGTACGCCCCGACATGGTGACGGTCACCGGCACCGAAAACCTCATGATGGCTGCCGTCCTGGCAGAAGGCCGCACCATCATCGAAAACGCCGCCTGCGAACCCGAGGTGGTGGACCTGGCCAATCTGCTGAACAAAATGGGTGCCCAAGTGCAAGGGCAAGGCTCCAGTCGCATTGTCATTGACGGCGTCGACAGCCTGTCCGGAGCTAGCCATCGTGTTATTGCCGATCGCATCGAAGCCGGTACATTCCTGTGCGCCGTCGGAGCAGCCGGCGGAGACATTACCCTGCGCCATACCGCGCCCGACACTATGGGTGCCATCCTGGAAAAAATTGAGCAAACCGGCGTGCAAATCGAATGCGGCCCTGACTGGATACAGGCCCGCATGGATCAACGGCCGGTGGCGTGCAGTTTCCGCACACAGGAATATCCCGGTTTCCCTACCGACATGCAGGCGCAGCTTATGGCGCTGAACACAGTGGCCGAAGGCACCGCCGTCATCGTCGAAAATATTTTCGAAAACCGGTTCATGCACGTCCTTGAGCTGGGCCGCATGGGGGCGGACATTGATATCGACGGCGCCACGGCTGTTGTTCAAGGCGTAACTCATTTATCCGGCGCTACCGTCATGGCAACTGATCTGCGGGCGTCAGCCAGCCTGGTTATTGCCGGCCTTGCTGCGCAGGGCACGACGACCGTCGAGCGCATTTACCATCTGGACCGGGGCTACGAGCACATGGAAAACAAACTGTCCCAGCTTGGCGCCCAGATTGAACGTGTTGCGGGAAGCACACCATGACAACCACCGCTACCAATCGCCCTTTAACACTGGCCCTGTCAAAGGGCAGGATTTTTGAAGAGACGCTGCCCCTGCTGGCTGCCGCGGGCATTACCGTCCCCGACGACCCCGCTCAGTCGCGCAAACTCATCTTACCCACCACCAGTCCCGACTTGCAGCTTATTATTGTCAGGGCGTCCGACGTACCCACCTATGTCCAGTACGGGGCCGCCGATCTGGGCATTGCGGGCAAAGATGTGCTTGACGAATATGCGGCAGACCACCCCGGCGGCCTGTATCAGCCCGTTGACCTGGGGATAGCGCGCTGCCGCCTTTGTGTGGCTGTGCGCGAAGGGTTTGACTACGATACAGCCGTACGGCAAGGGTCACGGCTGCGGGTGGCCACCAAGTACGTCCAAGCCGCCCGGGAACATTTTGGTCGTAAAGGGGTCTATATTGACCTGATCAAGCTGTATGGTTCCATGGAGCTTGCGCCGCTTGTTGGCCTGGCCGATGCCATTGTCGATCTGGTATCGACCGGCAACACCCTGCGGGCCAATCATCTGGTCCCAGTCGAAGACATTGCCCATATTTCGGCTCGCCTTATCGTCAACCAGGCAGCGCTTAAAACACGCGCCACT
>DAHVSI010000158.1 GCA_027324645.1 Castellaniella sp.
CGGGCGCCAGCTTGCGGCGACCCATGGCGCGGCCAACAAAATAGGCTGCACTGTCCGCTACCCAGACAAGCGCCATTAATGAGATCAAAAACCAGACGCCATAATTAAGGAAGATTTGCGCAAGCCCATACCACAAGACGGCGCCCGCCAATAGACTGAACCCACTAAGTCCAAGGCACCCAGCCTGGGCGTCAACACGCGCCCGAATAACGGCAACACTGGCAACAACCAGCCACAACAACCCGGCCAGGGGGACAAGCACATAATCAAATACGTCAAGCCATCTTAATGCGACAACGGATGCCGGCCCGTGCACAAGACCATAGGCCGTCAGAGCCAGAACTATTGCAAGCAGACCGCTTAACGGCACAGCCGCAGCGGACAGATGGCCGGGCAGCGTCAGGCGCAGCCATTCCCATGTGGAAGCAGCCACCATGGCAAGCAACAGTACAAGAGCCGGCCATGGGGACGGCGCCATAAGCGCTGACAGTAGCACCGCCACCAGGACGATCGCTGTAATGACGCGTTGTTTGAGCATAAGGAATGATCAGGAGGGTTTGGTCAGCTGAGCGCTGGTGCGGCCAAAACGCCGTTCCCGGCTACGATACCACTCAAAGGCTGCGTCAAGCTGTTTCTCATTGAAATCGGGCCAGTACTCGTCAGTAAAGTACAGTTCGGTATAAGCTAGCTGCCAGATCAGGAAATTAGAAATGCGCTGCTCGCCACCCGTGCGAATAAACAGGTCAGGCTCTGGAGCGAATGCCATGGTTAGATAAGGCAACAACATGGCCTCTGAGAGCGCGTGGGGCTTGTCGGCAAGCTCAGGGTGCGCAACAAGGGCCTGGCGCATCGCCTGTAAGATATCCCACCGGCCGCCATAGTTGGCTGCTATGGTCAGATGCAATGCCGTATTGTGCGAAGTGCGCTCCTGAGCATCAAGAATAAGATGCTGCAAATGTGGTTCGAATGCGTCGAGATCGCCCACCACACGCAAGCGAACCCCCTGCTCTTCCAGTCTGTCGATCTGTTTCTCGAGGGTCTGAATAAACAACCGCATGAGCATGCTGACTTCGTCAGCGGGGCGACGCCAGTTTTCCGAGCTGAAAGCAAACAGGGTGAGATATTGCACACCCCGTGTCCCACAGGCTTCCACAAGGCGCCTAACGGCCTGCACGCCCCTTGCGTGGCCGGCCGTGCGTGGTAGATACCGTTGTGTGGCCCACCTCCCGTTGCCATCCATAATGACCGCGACATGGCGTGGCACATCGGACGGTGAAGGAATGGACAGCGTGGTACTGGATGGTGGCATCAGAACAGGTCGTAAATGTGGGCCGGACACTATGACGGCGCTAGACCGTCATGATGTCATCTTCTTTCTGGCTGATCAGCTCGTCAATTTTCTTAACGAAATCATCAGTTAGCTTTTGGATGTCGTCCTGACCCCGACGCTCGTCGTCCTCAGAGATTTCCTTGTCTTTAACAAGCTTCTTGAGCCCTTCGTTCGCGTCGCGGCGATGATTGCGCACCGACACTTTGGCATCTTCACCTTCGGCCCGCACCAGTTTGGTCAAGTCACGACGGCGATCTTCGGTCAATGCCGGCATGGGAACCCGCAAGGTTTCACCGGCCAGCACCGGGTTGAGACCCAGGTCGGATTCGCGTATGGCCTTATCTACGACGGCCGCCATGGGCTTTTCCCATACCTGCACGTTAAGGGTGCGAGCATCGATGGCAGTAACGTTGGCGACCTGACTTACTGGCACCATGGATCCGTAGTACTCGACCTGGACGTGATCAAGTATGCCTGCGTGTGCACGACCAGTGCGAATTTTGGCCAGGCCATTCAGCAAAGCGTCAATCGCTTTCTGCATACGTTTTTGTGCGGTCTTTTTAATATCAGATTGGCTCATGATGGTCCCTCAGATATGCACCAGAGTGCCTTCGTCTTCACCTGAGAGTGCGCGTTCAAGCGCACCAGGCTTGTTGATTGAAAACACCTTGATGGGAAGTTGTTGATCACGGCACAGTGCAAAAGCAGTGGCGTCCATCACCTCGAGGCGACGCACCATGGCTTCATCAAAACTGATCCGGGCGTAACGCGTCGCAGCAGGATCCTTGTTGGGATCGGCGCTGTAAATGCCATCCACCTTGGTGGCTTTAAGCACAATCTCGGCGCCGATTTCTGCACCACGAAGTGCTGCGGCTGTGTCAGTGGTGAAAAATGGATTGCCTGTGCCCGCAGCAAACACAACCACCTTGCCTTCTTCAAGGTAGCGCAGCGCTTTTGGGCGGATATAAGGCTCGACCACCTGATCAATATTCAGGGCCGATTGGACACGTGTGTCGATATCTCGATTTTTGAGCGCATCCTGCAGGGCCAGAGCATTCATTACGGTTGCCATCATGCCCATGTAATCGGCTGTGGCCCTGTCCATACCTTGAGCGCCGGGCGCCACGCCGCGGAAAATATTTCCACCGCCGATCACGATTGCCAGCTGGACACCAAGGTTGACGACTTCGGCAATTTCTTCAGTCATGCGAAGAATGGTCGATCGATTGATGCCGTAGGCATCTTCCCCCATTAGTGCTTCGCCCGAAAGTTTGAGTAGCACACGCTTATACGATCTGGTGGTCATGGTAGTTGTCCGGGTGAAGGTTCAACGCAAGTGTACGCGAAAATTGGGCCCGCAACGACAGGTAGCGGGCCCTTTGGTGTGGTCACGACACGTGATTATTGTCCTGAGGCAGCTGCCGCAACTTCAGCAGCAAAATCCTCTGACTTGCGTTCGATCCCTTCGCCCACGACATAAAGCGCAAACTGATTCACAGATGCGTTATTTTCCTTGAGCATTTCCTGGACGGACTGCTTGTCGTTTTTGACAAAAGGTTGCGACAGCAGAGTGATCTCCTTGAGATACTTCTGGATGCCGCCCTCGACCATTTTGGCCACGATTTCAGCCGGCTTGCCTGATTCGGCTGCCTTTTTCTCGGCCACAGACCGTTCAGCGTCGATCTCGCTGGCGGGAACACCGTTGCGGTCAATAGCGCGAGGCCGTGACGCTGCGATGTGCATGGCCAGGTCTTTGCCAACCTCGGGGGAACCGTCGAAATCGACCAGAACACCAATACGGCCGCCATGAACATAGCTGCTTAACTGGTTATTGGTCTCGAACCGCTCGAAGCGGCGAATTGACATGTTTTCGCCAACTTTGCCAACCAGGGCGGCGCGTGTTGACTCGACCGTTCCGTCGCCCATGGGAAGTTCACCCAGCGCGGCCACATCAGCAGGCGCAGCTGTGGTTACCAGTTTCGCAATGGCGTCGGTAAAGGCAATAAAGTCTTCGTTTTTAGCAACAAAGTCGGTTTCGCAGTTAACTTCTACAACTGCGCCCTGCTTGCCGTCGTCAGCCATATGTACGGCGATCAGGCCTTCGGCCGTGACGCGGCTGGCAGCCTTGCTGGCCTTATTACCCAGTTTGACACGCAGGATTTCTTCAGCGCGCGCCAAGTCACCATCAGCTTCTGTCAGGGCTTTCTTGCATTCCATCATAGGCGCGTCAGTTTTGGCGCGCAGCTCTTTTACCATCGATGCAGTGATTTGTGCCACTCGTTTCTCCAGATAATCCATGACAATCCCGGCAAATGAAATGCCGGGACCATTAGCCAAAACGGCTACTTACCGTATCGGCCTTATTCTGTCTCTTCTTCCTTGACCTCGACGAACTCTTCGTCGCCCTCGCCGCCTTCAGACAGCTCTTCGACAAGCCCGCTAAGCGCCTTTTCACGGCCCTCGAGCACGGCGTCGGCCATGCCACGGGCATACAGGGCAATAGCCTTGCCGGAGTCGTCGTTACCGGGGATAACCTGCTCAATGCCCTCGGGGGAATGGTTGGTATCGACAACGCCAATGACAGGGATACCCAATGTATGGGCCTCTGCCACAGCGATCTTGTGGTAGCCAACGTCAATCACAAACAGGGCGTCAGGCAGCTTGGTCATATCCTTGATGCCGCCAATTGACTTGTTGAGCTTGTCAATTTCGCGCTCGAACATCAGCGCTTCTTTTTTACCGAAGAGTTCGAGTGCACCAGACTCCTGCTGGGCTTCGAGCTCTTTGAGGCGCTTGATGGATGACTTGACTGTCTTGAAGTTGGTCATCATGCCACCCAACCAGCGGTTGTCGACATAAGGCATGCCGCAGCGCGTTGCCTCGGCAGCAATGGTTTCACGGGCAGCACGCTTGGTGCCAACGAACAGGACGGTGCCACCACGGGCAGCCATGTTGCGTACAAAGGCGGCGGCCTCAAGATACTTGACAACCGTTTGCTCAAGGTTGACGATATGGATCTTGTTACGGCTGCCGAAAATGTACGGTGCCATTTTAGGATTCCAGTAACGGGTCTGGTGACCAAAATGGACACCTGCTTCGAGCATTTCGCGCATAAGGGACATGATATTCTCCTAGGGTTGGGTCTTGTACCGGGGTATGTATCCAGCCAACGCTAGACACCCTATGTAACCCGGCACGCTTATTTCGTCACACAGCCACCGTTTGCAATGGTTGCCAAACAGCGTTGCCCACAATACAGGCGGGATAGTGACGATTGAATCGCTTTTCACTAGCAAACAGGTACCTGCAGATAACAGCCGCAACGTGCATGGGCAAAGCCAGGGCCACGAACATCAAGCCCACTGCAATGCAGCAAGGCAACCGCCAAGGCCTGATACAGGTTCTGTAAAATAGATGAAAGCACAATATTCTACTATTTTTTAGCGATATGGTCCACGTTTTATGATTCCATTAATTACCGACCCCACCGACCTTAACAACATGCGGGCGGCCTGCCAGGCAGCAGCCCAAACGCTTGATTATCTGGCTGAACATGTGCAGCCTGGCATCACAACAGGGGAACTTGATGAGCTCTGCAAAGCGTTCATCGCAAACGAGCTCAACGTCAAATCTGCGACGGTCGGCTATGCGCCCCCGGGCCATACACCTTTTCCGGGTGCCATATGCGCTTCAGTGAACCATGTCATCTGCCACGGTATTCCCGGCGACAAGAAGCTTAAAAAAGGCGACATCATCAATATTGATGTGACCGTCATCAAGAACGGCTGGTTTGGCGATACAAGCCGCATGTTCTTTGTGGGCGAGCCATCCATTCTGGCCCGGCGGCTGGTCAATATCACGTATGACTGCATGTGGCTGGGCATTGAGCAGGTAAAACCCGGTGCCACGCTGGGCGATATTGGGCATGCCATTCAACGCCATGCCGAGCACGCCGGGTTTTCGGTTGTGCGCGAGTACTGCGGACATGGCGTTGGTCAGCAATTTCACCAGGAACCCCAGGTGCTGCATTATGGGCGCCCCGGGACCGGCACGGTACTGGAGCCAGGCATGATTTTCACAATCGAACCCATGATCAATGCAGGCCGGCGTGATATCAGGACACTGCCGGATGGATGGACCGTTGTGACCCGCGACCGGAGTCTATCCGCGCAGTGGGAGCATTCGATTTTGGTGACCGATACAGGCTACGAAGTGCTTACAGTCTCTGAAGGTATGCCAGCCGCACCCGACTTTATCAAGGCGGCCTGAGCCCGTCCTCCAATCATGTCCAGCTCAGTCGATCAGGCGCGCCAGTCCTCTATTCAGCGTATAAAAAAACATACTGCTCAGTCACGCCAGCGCGCCATCGACACATTCCGCACTGAGCTGCAACCCGAACAGCTGCTGCGGACGCTGGCCGACATCTGCGATGAAGCACTGCTTGAACTGCTAAAAGTCTATCCTTTACCGGCCGATGCCGCCCTGGCGGCAACCGGCGGTTACGGTCGGCGCGAGATGTACCCGCACTCGGATGTGGACGTCATGATCTTGCTGGCCCAGGAGCCAACAGAGGCAGACATTCAGGCCATTGAACACCTTGTGGCCGCTATGTGGGACATTGGGTTAGAGCCGGGCCACAGCGTACGAACCACCGAAGAATGCCGTCAGCAGGCAGCAGAAGACGTCACAATAGAGACCGCCTTGCTGGAGGCGCGGTATCTGGCCGGCAACGGCCCGCTACTTGAACACCTGATAGGCGCAATGCATGTGCAGCTTGATCCGCAGGCGTTTTTTGAAGCCAAGCGCACTGAAATGCAACAGCGTCATGCGCATTATCACAATACCGCTTACGCTCTTGAGCCCAACTGCAAGGAGTCGCCTGGCGCCTTGCGCGATCTTCAACTGCTACTGTGGTTATGCCGGGCGGCAGACTATGGCACAGAGTGGGACGAGGTCATAGCCAACCATGGCCTGACCAACACCGAATATCGCGCCCTTAAACGTGCATTGGCTGCCTTTCAGCGCTTGCGCATTGAATTGCATTTATTAGCTGGCAGACGCGAAGATCGGGTGCTTTTTGACTTTCAGCCCATGCTGGCACACATCTATGGCCTGACCGGACACGTGGACCAGACCGCCAGCGAACAGCTCATGCAACGATATTACTGGGCTGCACGGCGCGTAAGCCAGCTTACTATGCTGCTTATGCAAGCCATTGAAGAACGGCTGTTTCCCACTGACGAAGCGACGGCCTTACCACTGGACGATACATTCAGTGTTCGTAATGGTCGTTTGGATATTGAAAATGCCAGCCAAATCCGTAGCGAGCCTACGCTGATCCTGCGTGCATTCTTGCATGTACAAGAAAATATTGAACTTGCCGGCATGTCGGCACGTTTGCTGCAAGCCATCTGGCATGCCAGAGAACTGGTCGATGAGAATTTTCGCTCCAACCCGGCCAGCCAGTCTTTATTCATTCGCCTGCTAAAACAGCCCCGGGGAGTGGCCAACGCGCTGGCCACCATGAATACGCTCAATATTCTGCCCCGCTACATCCCGCCCTTTCGCTACATTGTCGGGCAAATGCAGCATGACCTTTTTCATGTCTACACGGTTGACGAACACACACTCAAAGTCGTGCGCAACCTGCAGCGCTTTGCCATGCCCGAGCATGCTCAGGAATACCCCCAGGCCAGTCAGCTGGCTGCAGATTTTGACAGCCCATGGCTTTTGTATATTGCCGCACTGTTCCATGACATAGCCAAAGGACGGGGTGGTAATCATGCTGAGCTCGGCGCAAACGACGCCAAAAATTTCTGCCATCGACACGGACTGTCCGAAGAGGACACAACGCTGGTCACGTTTCTGGTCAGGCATCATTTACTTATGTCGCTCGTGGCACAGAAGCGTGACCTGAGCGACCCGGAGGTGGTTCAGTCTTTTGCTGAACAAATTGCATCCCCCAGAGCCCTGGATGCGCTCTACTTGCTGACCGTAGCCGATATCCGGGCAACCCGGCCCAACTTGTGGAATTCCTGGAAAGGCAAACTGCTCGATGACTTGTATCATCGCACCTTGATCGTGCTTGGGGGCGCCCAGCCCGACACCCGGACCATCCTGGCCCAGCGCCGTGAGCAAGCTTTCAATGAGGCTCTGGCACTGGGCATTAGTAAGGCCCAGTGTGACGCGTTCTGGAACGTACTCGACATTGCCTATTTCATGCGTCATGAAGCTCATGACATTGCTTGGCACACTGAACAGGCGGCGACCTGGCTACATGAGGCCAAGCCATTAGTACGAGCACGGGTCCTGGGCAATAACGAAGCCCTGCAAATCATGGTGTGGCTGCCCGATCGCCCTGATCTGTTTGCATCCATCTGCCAGTATCTGGATCGGCAGGGCCTGGATATTCAGGATGCGAGGATCCATACCACTCGGCACGGATACGCCCTGGACAGTTTTGTTGTGATCAGCCACCAGGCTGAAGCTGTCTATCAAGACATGATTGGTCGTACACAGCGTGAGCTGGCAGCCAAGCTAGAATTACCCTACCGGCGTCACCCGGCAGAAGCCAAGGGGGGTTCTGTGCGACTTGCCAGGCAGCCACGACAAGCCCGCGTGTTTCCCATTGTGCCCAGGGTGACTCTGCAGCCGTTGTCAGCCCCCGCGCAATGGCGGCTGTCAATCGTGGCGGTGGACCGACCCGGGTTGTTGCATACTCTGGCCAATGTATTCAGCGCACATCAGGCCGACCTTAAAATGGCTAAAATCCATACGCTTGGGGAACGCGTGGATGATACCTTTGTTATTGAAAACCAGCGTCTTACGCATGCCCCGTATCGCCTGGCATTCGAGCGAGCACTTATTGAGGCTCTTGGGCCCTCACCCAGCACTCCTTAACTGAACACTGTATTTCATGCGCACCCTATACACACGACTTCACTGGTCAATTCTCATCCTGTGCGTACTGGGCTTGGCCGCAGCCCTTATATCACAACATTGGGCCAATATGCGGCCATGTGCCTGGTGCGTCTTTCAGCGATTAATCCTGCTGGTCATGGCAGGTGTTACGGTGGCCAATCTGTGGTGCCAAACACGCTTTCGTTTGTGCAGCAAGATCTTGACCGGCATCAGTGCCCTACTGGCAGGTTCAGGCATTCTTGCGGCCTGGTACCAGTATAGTGTTGCAGCACAGCAATTTTCTTGCGCGCAAACCTTTGCAGACTGGTTCATGACTGCCAGCGGACTAAGCTCAGCGGCGCCATGGCTGTTTGGCATTTACGCCACGTGCATGGATGCAAGGGTCAAGTTATTGGGTATTGAGTACGCGTTGTGGGCGCTGGCCTTGTTTGTCGTGCTTGCGGCATTGGCCATAACAGCCTTATTCACCAAACAGCAAGACCAGACCCCATAAGGCGGCGGGCATATAACAGGGCTAGTCCTGCAACCTGCCTGTTGCCATTTCCCCCGTCGACACACTAGCCCGCTCAATGGTGATACGGCGCAAATAACTCTCGTCAATGTCTCCGGTCAGATACTGTCCGTCAAAGCATGACGTGTCGAAGTCCTTGATATCGGGGTTTAGTGACTGAATAGACGAACGCAGCACCTGCGCGTCCTGAAAAACCAGGCCATCCGCCCCGATTTCCTTGGCGATGTCATCAACGTCACGACCGGTGGCAACCAGCTCTGACTGCATGGGCATGTCAATGCCGTATACGTTGGGAAAGCGCACTGGCGGCGCTGCTGAAGCAAAGTACACTTTGCGGGCGCCGGCCTGCCTTGCCATATCCACGATCTGGCGACTGGTGGTACCGCGCACGATTGAATCATCAACCAGCAGAACGTTTTTATTACGAAATTCCAGCTCCATGGCACTGAGCTTTTGGCGCACCGTTTTTTTGCGTACAGCCTGCCCGGGCATGATAAATGTGCGACCAACGTAGCGATTTTTGATCAGCCCTTCCCGATAGGACAAATCGAGCCGCGCAGCCAGCTGCATGGCTGAAGGACGCGATGAGTCGGGTACAGGCATTACAACGTCAATATCCCCGAGCCGGAAGGATTTGGCCACCTTGTCAGCCAGATGTTCACCCATGTTCAGGCGTGCATCGTAAACCGGCACACCATCCATGACGGAGTCTGGCCTGGCAAAATAGACGTATTCAAACGCACAGGGAGCCAGCATTGTCTTGTCGGCGCACTGTCGGCTATGCAGCTGTTTATCCTGGTCAATAAAGACCGCTTCACCCGGAGCGACATCGCGCACCAGGCTGTATCCACACCCGGTAAGCGCGACGGATTCTGACGCAATCATCCAGTCTGTTCCGGTATCCGTGTCAAGACGCCCTATACAAAGCGGCCGAATCCCATAGGGATCGCGAAAAGCCACCATGCCATGGCTGGATATATGTGCAATCACGGCATAGGCGCCCCGCGCCCGGCGATGCACCGAGGCCACCGCATCAAAGACCTTGTCGGCATCAAGCTGTGATGAGGCAGTTTCACGATGCAGCTCGTTGGCGAACACGTTAAGCAGAACTTCTGAGTCCGCATTGGTATTAATATGGCGACGATCAACCCGAAAGAGCTCTTCGCGCAATGCTTGCCAGTTTGTCAGGTTGCCATTGTGCACAAACGTAATGCCAAAGGGCGCATTGACGTATAACGGCTGGGCCTCATCAACGCTTTTGGTTGAGCCAAAACCCGGGTAGCGCACATGGCCCAGCCCGCTATTGCCGGGCAAGGCACGCATATTACGTGTCCGGAACACATCACGCACCAGCCCGTGGGCCTTGTGCATGTTGAAATGTGCCCCCTGCGCCGTGGCTATGCCAGCAGCGTCCTGACCACGATGCTGCAATAACAGCAGGCTATCGTAAATGACTTGATTAACGGGCTGGTCGGAAACAACCCCTACGATTCCGCACATACATCCATCTCTAAAGCTAACATCAGTAAGGCAACCACGAGCCCAGCGACGGCGGCAACCACTCTTTTATTTTCTGCACCCCCTGTACGCTGGCGTCTGCCAGGCGTGCATCACGCCACCAGGACTCTTCCGGCAACTCGGTATAGCCCGCCAGCGTGACCAGGCATAGCACAATCAGTACACCACGCAGAAAACCAAACAGGCCACCCAACCCATGGTCGGCGGGCGTAAGCCCTGTCCGGTCGATAAGCGCACTCAGGGTCATGTTAAGTAGCCCGACCAGCAAGAGCACAACCAGAAAGACAGTGAGGTAGGCGACACCTGTGAGCAACAACGGATTGTCAATAAAGGCGCTTAGCCAGCCGGATACGCGTGGCCCCCACCAGATTGCGCCTAAAAATGCAGCCAGGTATGCACACAGAGACAGGACTTCTTTGATCAGTCCGCGCAATAGCCCAAGCAGCGCCGATGAAACGACAATGGCAATAACCAGGTAATCAAAGCTTGTCACTGTGTGAGCAGCATGCTGTTATCGTAACCAAGGGTGCGCAGCCGTGCCTGGGCCGCCTGGGCAGCATCCCGTGTTGAAAATGGCCCTACGCGCAAACGCCATGTGGTTTTGTCACTACCCTGACTTTCTTCTACATAAGCGTTAGTCACCCCTGAATCGGCAAGCTTCGCCTGTCGATCGTCAGCGTCAGACTGCGCACTATACGCTGCTATCTGAAGAATAAACTGGCCCTGCTGCGTTTGTTCGGACTCGGAAGAACCGGATTCGTCGTTTGAGGGCTCGCGGCCTTCGAGCAATGCCAGGGCTACGGAGCCGTCATCAGAGCGTTGATCATCGTGGCTGTCCGAAGCCGCATCCTCGTCGGACCCCTCTGAAGTGCTGGATTCTTGTGAGTCGGCATCGTCTGGGGAGTCTTCCTCGTCTGTAGAGGCATCGGATGCGTCGTCCTGAGAGTCGGTGCTGTCCTCATCATCATCCTGAACTGCTTCTGGTTGCTGCGACAGCAGGGCCTGATCATCCAGCGCCAGGTCTGTGTCTGGTACCGTGCCGTTCCCGTCATCCGCAGCAGTATCGTCGGGGAAACTGTCCGTGCCCGATGACACGGTGCCCTGCTCCGGGCCGTCAATCTGGTCAGGATCCGACGTTTCCGGGCCAAGTGCCAGGTCGGGATCGGACACCTGCGGCGGCTCAGTCACGACTTCAGGCGCTGTAGCCTGCTGACTTGGCACCGGATCGTCAAACAGCAGTGGCACCACCAGCACGGCAATAAGCACCAGTGCAATCGCGCCCACAAGACGGCGACGCGCTTTGACGCGCAGTTCATTGGCCTGCGCTTGGCTGGCAGTAACCGTGCGCTTTTTTTCCGGGCGCTTGCCCTTTGCGGATTTTTTATCCCCAAACAAACCCATGCTTAGCCTTTTTCCGTCGTCCCATGCCAGATTACAGCAGCTGTCAGGATGCCTTGCGTGACAATGCTTCCAGCACAGGCCCCACCGTGTCAAATGACCCAAACACTAGGATTCTATCATTGAGTGTGGCCTTTTCCTGTGCTTTTTCAAAGGCTTCAACCGGGTCAGAAAACGTCAGCAGTTCGCCGTCGACCGTTGCGTGTCTGGCGCGAACCGCCGGACGCACACTGGGCGCGTGGCCGTTGGTCCACACACCTTGCCCCGGGTGGGCGGTGGCCGCCACGGACTGATGCGCCTGATCATGGGTATGCTCGCGCCGCTTGGTCGCCTGGGCGCGGGCCTTTTCCACATGTACGGCCAGCGTTGGGGCGGGCAGTGCACGGGGACCACCCGGCTGGGTGCAATACCAGTGATCGATATGGTCGACCACATGAGCCAAAACACCATCAATGTCTTTATCGTGAAACAGGCCAACCACACCAAACGTTTGGCCTGTCGAGGGCATCTGAGCCAGGTTTTGGCCTAATGCGCCGGCCGCATGAGGATTATGCGCGACATCAAGAATTACAACGGGCTGACCGGGCATGATTTGAAACCGTCCCGGCAAGGCTGCGTGCAGCAAACCAAGCCGCAGAGCATGTGTCGGTACAGACAGATCCGGCCGCATGGCCTCAAGGACCGCCAGTGCAGCCGATGCATTGAGCAGCTGATTGGCGCCCCGCAAGGCGGGATAGCCTAGTGCGTTGCGACGAATCGAGCGGCCCGCGTACGCCCACTGCAACTGATCACCTGAATAATTGAAGTCACGGCCAAACAGCCATAGATCGGCGCCTATCTTTTCGGCATGCTCAATGACCGTTTGCGGTGGCATGGGGTCGGCACAGATTGCCGGTTTACCCGGCCGGAAAATATGCGCCTTTTCAAAACCAATGGCTTCCCGGTTGTCGCCCAGATAATCAGTGTGATCCAGGTCGATGCTGGTAATGACGGAACAATCGGGGTCTACCACATTGACTGCGTCAAGGCGGCCGCCAAGCCCTACTTCAAGGAGTGCTACGTCCACGCCCTCTTGCTGAAAAAGCAGCAAGGCGGCCAAGGTGGCAAACTCGAAATAACTTAGCGAGATAGTAGTGCCACGCGCATCTTCTATACGGGCAAGCTGCTCGATGATCTGCTCATCGGTGGCCAGGGCCTGGTTGACCCGTATCCGCTCATTAAAAGTGACCAGATGCGGAGAGGTATAACAGCCTGTGCGATACCCGCCGGCGTGCAGCATGGCTTCAAGCATAGCACACACCGAGCCCTTGCCGTTGGTCCCACCCACGGTGATGACATAGTAGTCGGTGGACAGCCCCAGCGTATTGGCCACATCACGTATGCGATCCAGCCCCAGGTCAATTTGACTGTGGTGTACGGATTCCAGGTAAGTGAGCCACTCGTTCAGGGTGGCACCATCGTCAGGACGGGTCATGATCAACGTTTTTTAACTGGAGGCAAATCCGTGCAAGTACCATCAGCTGCCTGTGCGGCCATGCCAATGCTTTCGCCCAGCGTCGGGTGCGGATGGATCGTGCGAGCCAAATCAACCTTATCAGCGCCCATTTCAATGGCCAGGGCAATTTCTCCAATCATGTCACCCGCATTGGTGCCAACGATGGCCCCGCCAACAATGCGCTGTGTCTTGGCGTCAAACAATAATTTCGTCACACCTTCATCACGTGTGTTGGCAATGGCGCGCCCGGAGGCCGCCCACGGGAAAACACCCTTGGTCACTTCTTCGCCACGCTGGGCGGCTTCGTGTTCGGTCAGGCCTACCCAGGCAACTTCTGGATCTGTATAGGCAACAGATGGAATAACCCGAGCATCGAAAAAGCTTTTTTCGCCTGCAATGGCTTCAGCCGCGACATGGGCTTCGTGAACGGCCTTATGCGCCAGCATGGGCTGGCCCACGATATCGCCAATGGCATAAATGTTGGCAACGTTGGTGCGCATTTGGGTGTCCACGGCAATAAAGCCGTCATCACTGACGCTCACACCTGCCTTGTCTGCCCCAATATGTTGCCCATTAGGGCGGCGGCCAACCGCCTGCAGCACTACGTCGTAGCGTTGGGGACCTTCGGGTGCCTGGTCCCCTTCGAATGTGACATGGATGCCGTCCTCTTTGGCCTCGGCCTGAGTTGTGCGTGTTGACAACATGACGCGGTCAAATCGGTGCTTGTTATGTTTTTGCCAGATCTTGACCAGATCACGGTCGGGCCCTGCCATCAGGCTGTCCTGCATCTCGACCACATCGATGCGGGATCCTAGCGCCGAGTATACGGTCGCCATCTCGAGCCCAATGATGCCGCCCCCCACAACCAGCATGTTTTCGGGAATGGACGGCAGCTCAAGCGCACCCGTTGAGTCAACGACACGATCATCGTCCGGCAGAAACGGGAGCTGAATGGACTGGCTTCCCGCCGCAATAATTGCTGAGCCAAAACCGACTACCTGTGTCGCATCACCGTTTTGTGAGACTTGCACGTGCTTATCATCAAGAAACGTGGCCGAGCCGGTAAGCACTTTGACCTTGCGCGCCCGCGCCATGCCTGCAAGACCGCTTGTGAGCTTGCCAACGACCTTGTCCTTGTGGATGCGCAGCGCGTCCAGATCAATGCTGGGCGAGCCAAAGTCAATACCCTGCCGACTCAATTCCTGAGCTGCTTCCATGACGCCAACAGTATGCAGTAGGGCTTTTGATGGAATGCACCCTACATTAAGGCAGACGCCGCCAAGTGTGTCGTAACGTTCGACCAATACAACGTCCAGGCCCAGATCGGCAGCGCGGAATGCTGCTGAATAGCCCCCGGGACCTGCACCAATGACCACCACATCACAGTTGGTGTCAGCCTGCCCGGACCATTCAGCTGCACTGGGTGCCGGTGCTGAATCATTGCCATGGTCATCTGTCTGATCACCAGCATTCTGTGACGAAGTGTCTTCAGGCGCTGCGCTGCTTTCCGGTGCGGACGTTTCGGGCTGGTCTGCGGCCTCCGCGGCCTCAATGCGTGCAAGGGTTGTCCCTTCTGACACCTTGTCGCCCACCTTAACCAGTACCTCTTTGACCTCACCAGCATGAGATGCCGGAATTTCCATGGAAGCCTTGTCAGACTCCACGGTAACCAGGCTATCTTCCTTGTCAATACGATCGCCAACCTGGATCAGGACCTCGATAACATCGACTTCGGTTACGTCGCCAATATCTGGAACATTCAGATCTGTCATGCTCATGGGTTCTCCTATAGAACGATACGGCGGAAGTCAGCCAGCAGGCTGGCAAGATACGCATTGAAGCGCGCAGCGGCTGCCCCGTCAATGACACGGTGGTCGTACGACAGGGAGAGCGGAAGCATGAGTCTGGGCACAAATTCGGTGCCGTCCCAAACCGGCTGCATGACAGAACGCGAAACACCCAGAATACCAATTTCCGGAGCGTTGATAATGGGCGTAAAGTCGGTCCCCCCAATGCCTCCCAGCGATGAAATAGTAAAACAGCCGCCTTGCATTTGCGCAGCCGACAGTTTTCCTTCACGCGCCTTGGTTGCGAGGTCACGGGTTTCTTCAGCCAGCTCAAGCACGCCTTTGGTGTCGGCATCGCGAATAACCGGCACAACCAATCCGTTGGGGGTATCGGCAGCAAAGCCTATGTGAAAGTATTTCTTGAGGACCAGGTCATCCCCATCGAGC
>DAHVSI010000210.1 GCA_027324645.1 Castellaniella sp.
ACCTGGTCCAGCGGTGTCACCATGGCTATTGCACCAATCGTCATGCAGGGTGGTGTCGTCAACATGAACGTGTCGGGCACCACAGACTTGCGGGATATGGAAAAGGACGAGTGGATATGGCCCTGCGGTGGATCCAATATCTCTTACGGCAACATGATGGGTAATTATGCCGTTCAGCAAGGGTATAAAACGGCATCGTTCCTGGCTTTCAATAATCCGTCTGGCATCACGCTTGGTGAAGAATTCAAACGGGTATTTGAAAAGTCGGGGGGACAATGCAAAATCATCACGTATAACCCCGATCAGCCCAGTTATCGTGCCGAGCTTGGGCGCGCGTTGGCTGATAAGCCAGAGATGGTTGCCTTGGGAGGGTACCTGCCCGATACCACCATTCTGCTCAAAGAGTGGTACGTCATGGATGAACCCGTTGACTGGGTTGGGCCGATCTGGGCAGTTTCTCCGGCACTGATTGAAGCCATTGGTCCTGAGGCCGCCGAAGGCGTCGTATCTATTGGGGCTGTACCCAATCTGGATTCGCCCGAATACGAAAGTTTCAAAAAGCGGTATGAAAGCGATATGGAGCAGGAGGTTTTGGCTAATCCATTCGCAGCAGTGGCTTACGACATGCTAGTGACATGTGCCTTGGCCATGGAAGCAGCAGGCACGTCAGATGCTGCCGAGTTCCGCAAAAAGATTCGGGCAGTATCCAGCCCCGAAGGTAAAAAAGTCTATGACATCAAAGAAGCTCTGGATCTTATCCGTGCAGGTGAAGAAATAGACTACGAAGGTGTTGGCGGTAATATGAACTTCGACGAAACAGGCGAAGCGAGGCCCTATTTTGCATCGTGGCAGGCCCGTGATGGTGAACTTGAGCTGACCGGTAAGGTGGAAGGCTAATCGTAGTGAGGGTACCGGCGTGACTGCTGAGTGTCAGCGAGTTACGCCGGCCCAACTATTTATCCATACAAGGGGCCCTGGCGTGTCATCTTCTGTTTTTTTGCAAACCATTGTTGATGGGATTGCTAACGGCGCAGTGCTAGCACTACTTGCCGTCGGACTGTCAATGGTTTTCAGGATGAGCAAGTTTGTCAATGTTGCTCATGTAGACATGGCATCGGCAGGCGCCTATGTCGCATTGTTTTTATTTGCAGGTCTGGTCCCGCAGTTCTGGCTTGCCGCGGTTTTGGCAAGCTTGTTTGTGGCTGCAGTGGGCTATGGTATTTACCGTCTTATCTATCATCGCTTGCGCCATGAGCGGTCCATTACGCTCATTATTACCTCCATTGGGGTCGCCTTCGTGATTCGGTATCTGATCACGTTTATTTGGGGCTCTAACCAGCAGTCCTATGCGCTGCCACTAGTGAAATCGCTACGTTTTGGTGATTTGCGCATCAATCCTTATGACATTGGCATCGTTGCAGTTAGTGCTCTCCTTTTTGCCGGTTTGTTCCTCATCATGCGCTATACCAGTCTGGGTCGAGCTGTCAGGGCCGTCGCAGATAACCCGCAGCTGGCGCGTGTAGCTGGCTTGCAAACTGACGCTGTCCTGGCCAAGGTTTGGCTGGCGGCTTCGGCACTGGCTGCGGTTGGCGGCATTTTGTTGGCTGTCAAAACTGTGATTACCCCGTATTTGGGTTGGGCAATGCTGCTGCCGGCCTTTGCAGCCATGATCTTTGGCGGAGTAGGCAGTATAGGAGGGACATTTGTTGCGGCGCTGCTGATTGGCATGGTTAGCGAACTGGCAGCAGTTTACTGGCTGCCCA
>DAHVSI010000211.1 GCA_027324645.1 Castellaniella sp.
TGGGCCTGATCGTGATCTTCTATGGCGAATTGGGCTGGCTGCCCGGGGGCGGGCGTATCGACCAGGGCATGTCACCGCCCGAGCACATCACCGGGTTGTATCTTATCGATGCCACCCTGACCGGCAATACACCGGTCCTGCTCAGTACACTCAAGCACCTAGTGCTGCCGGCATTTACCCTGGGCTTTGTGCATCTGGGTGTGGTGGCCAGGCAAATTCGGTCAGCCATGCTCGAGCAAATGCAGGAGGACTACGTTCGTACCGCAAGGGCCTACGGGCTCGGCTGGTGGGTGGTGGTTTTGCGCCATGCTCTGCCCAATGCGCTGATGCCTTCTGTCACGGTGCTGGGTCTGGCTTTGGGCGATCTTCTGTACGGCGCCGTGTTGACCGAAACCGTGTTTGGCTGGCCGGGCATGGGTGCCTATGTCGTGGATTCCATCCAGGCGCTGGACTTTCCAGCTGTCATGGGTTTTGCAGTAGTGGTGTCCTTTGTCTATGTACTGCTCAACCTGCTGATTGATCTGATTTATCGCTGGATTGACCCTCGTATTACAGGAGTCAGCTAATGCTGGATTCATCGACGACCGAGGCTCAGGAAAGCGTGCTGACTGCCACCCCCAAGTCGGGGAGCTATCTGTTGTATCAACTCCGCAAAAGTCCTTTGACCATTGTCGGGTTGCTGGTCATTCTGACAGTGTGTACGGCAGTCGCCTGTGCCAGCTGGATAGCACCCTACGATCCCGACGCCATCAATTTGCTTGAGCGTCTGGCGCCCCCGTCCATGAGCCATCTGTTTGGTACTGACGAGGTCGGGCGCGACTTGTTCAGCCGGGTACTGTACGGGGGGCAACAGTCCATTGGTGTTGGGTTGTTCGTCGCCTTCTCGTCGGGCATCATTGGGTCCATTATCGGATGCTTTGCCGGGGCCACTGGTGGCCGCACCGACGCCATTGTCATGCGCCTGATGGACGTTGTGTTGTCTGTTCCCTCGCTGGTCCTGACCATGGCGCTGGCAGCCGCACTTGGTCCCAGCCTGTTTAACGCCATGCTGGCCATCACCGTGGTGCGCATACCGTTTTATGTGCGGCTGGCGCGTGGACAGGCGCTGGCCCTGCGCGAAATGGCGTACGTTAAGGCCGCCATTACGTTTGGAGCCAGCCTGCGGCACATTGTGAGCTGGCATATTGCACGTAATGCGCTGTCGCCCCTGATTGTCCAAGTCACCCTGGACATTGGCAGCGCCATCCTGCTGGCCGCTGCACTCGGATTTATTGGTCTTGGCGCACAACAGCCCACAGCGGAATGGGGCGCCATGGTGGCTACAGGCCGCAATTTCCTGCTGGATCAGTGGTGGTATGCGGTTTTTCCCGGCTTTGCCATCCTGATCACGGCCATGGGCTTTAATCTGCTGGGCGATGGCGTACGCGACATGCTGGATCCCAAACTCAAGGCACGCTAACGGCTATGACTCACCCTCAGCAACCCACACGTGTGCTCAATATCAGCAACCTGACTCTCGAGTTCCCGGTATGGCAGGGCGCGGTTCAGGCGCTTAACGGCGTATCGCTGCATTTGGATCAGGGCGAAATCGTTGGCCTGGTCGGCGAATCCGGTTCGGGAAAGTCGGTCACGGCCATGCTGGCGCTGCGTTTGCTTGCCCGCGACTCCTACCATGTTCCTGATGGCTCGGTAAGCTTGCTGGGTCACGACATGCTGGCTCTTGGTGAATCGGTCGTCCGCGACATTCGTGGACGCGATGCAGCCATGATCTTCCAGGAGCCCATGACGGCGCTCAACCCAACCAAAAAAATTGGCCGCCAAATCACCGATGTCATCATGCGCCACCAGACTGTATCGCGCAGTCAGGCCATGCGCCAGGCCGCCTCGTTATTGCGCGATATGTATATTGCCGATCCCGAACAAATCCTGAATGTCTATCCCTTCGAGCTGTCGGGGGGCATGCGTCAGCGGGTCATGATTGCCCTGGCGTTTTCTTGCGATCCGCAACTGCTGATTGCAGACGAGCCCACGACGGCGCTGGATGTCACCGTGCAGCGGCAGGT
>DAHVSI010000247.1 GCA_027324645.1 Castellaniella sp.
GTCCCGCAATACACGCAAAATGAGTGCCAACAAATACGTTATCTGGGTGCGGTTTTCCATGCAGGATAATCAACTGCGGCCCCAGTCAGTCACTGACGATATCCCGTTCAAGCTATCACGCTGCAATATCGGCTGACGGCCTTTTTGCCTGTCGATATGTTACGTCTGGTTTCGTAATCGCCTCAATGACGTACGTGTAGCAGCACAATCAGCGAAAATGGCGCTTGGTGTTCTTGTCAGGAGCGCAGTGCATGCCAGAGTCCAGTTCTTCCCCGCAGCGGCGTCGTGGTCGTCGCGGCTTTTTGTTTTTTGTTCTGCTTGTCGTGGTTGCAGCGGGGGTATGGTGGTGGAGCGGGCAGCAAGGGGCTGACGATACCGACGCCCCGGGTGGTTTTGCTGGTGGTATGCGGGGCGGTTTTGGTGGCCCGGTACCAGTCCGGGCGGGCACCGCTGACTTGCGACAGATGGACCATACGTTGCAGGCTATTGGCACCGTGACAGCCCTGAACACGGTTACAGTCAACAGCCGTGTCGAAGGCGAACTCGACGAGATCCTCTTCAATGAAGGCGGCTATGTTGAAAAAAATGATGTCATTGCCCGCATTGACCCCCGCACGTATCAAGTCGGGCTTGAGCAGGCACAGGGTCAGTTGGCACAGACACGTGCCCGCCTGACCAATGCCAAGCAGGACTTGCAGCGCTACGAGCAGCTATTTGGGCAGCAATCCATTGCCCGGCAACAGCTTGACAGCCAGCAGGCCCTAGTTAACGAGCTTGAGGCAACCCAACAGGCCAACCAAGCTGCTGTAGAGGATGCACAGCTCCAGCTAAGTTTTACGGATATTGTGGCGCCTGTTTCGGGACGTGTGGGCTTGCGCCAGGTCGATGTGGGCAACCTGATCCGGGCGGGTTCTACTGACGGCCTGGTCGTGATCACACAGACGCAGCCCATATCCGTCCGGTTTAGCCTGCCGCAGGCAGATCTTCCTGATGTGCAGGCCGCCATGCAGGATCATGACTTGAAAGTGGATGTCTATGGGTCGGATGGTGGCACGATACTGGACAGCGGTACGCTGCAGGCAGTAGACAACCAGATCGACACGGCCACAGGCACGGTCAGCCTGAAAGCACGCCTGCCCAATCAGGACGAGGCGCTGTTTCCCAATCAGTTTGTGAATGTACGGCTGCACGTCGAGTCCGGTGAACGATTGGCCATTCCTTCCGCTGCGCTCCAGTATGGTTCCATAGGGGCTTTTGTTTATGTCATCGACGAGGACGACAGCGTACGGGTGCAGGAAGTTGCAGCCGGGCAGGCGGATGGTCGCTACGTGATGATCAGTGCCGGCCTTGAAGCCGGCGATCGTGTCGTGCTTGAAGGGGTAGACCGGCTACGTGAGGGCAGTGAAGTTGAAGTGATTGAGGACGAAACCGGGGACGGAAACGAATCGTGAACATTTCGCGGCTCTTTATTTTTCGTCCGGTTGCTACCACGCTGATGATGGTGGCTTTGCTGCTGTCCGGGCTAATCGCCTGGCGCATGCTGCCTGTGTCGGCATTGCCGCAGGTCGACTATCCCATCATTCAGGTATCAACCTTATATCCAGGCGCCGGGCCCGATGTCATGATGGGGCGTGTGACGTCACCCCTTGAGCGTCAGTTTGGCCAGATGGCTGGGTTGGAGCAAATGACTTCCTCCAGTTCAGGCGGGTCGTCGGTGATTACATTGCAGTTTGGGCTTGATCTGCCCTTGGATGTGGCTGAGCAGGAGGTACAGGCAGCCATTAATGCTGCAAGCAATCTATTGCCAAGCGATTTGCCGTCGCCGCCTGTCTACAACAAGATCAACCCGGCAGACGCGCCGGTCATCAGTCTGGCCATTACATCCCCAACCCTGCCGTTACATGAAGTGCGCGACCTGATTGACGTGCGCGTATCACAAAAATTGTCGCAGATATCGGGGGTGGGTTTGGTCAGTGTGGCTGGTGGACAACGCCCTGTGGTCCGCATACAGGTTGATCCTGGTGCACTGGCCAGCCATGACCTTACCCTTGCTGATGTACGCTCCACCATTGGCGGGGCCAACGTCAATCAGCCCACGGGCAGCCTTGAAGGGCCCGATCGCTCAACAACCTTATACGCCAACGATCAGCTCAGCTCAGTGGAAGAGTACGAGCGTCTGATCATCGCGACGGAAGACGATGCCGTATTGCGTTTGGGCGATGTGGCCTCCATAAAACGCGACGCCGAAAACGTACGTCAGGCAGCCTGGGCCGGCGAGGACCCGGCCATTTTGCTAAATATCCAGCGCCAGCCCGGAGCCAATGTCATCGAAGTGGTCGACCAGGTCCGTGAGCTGTTGCCTGAGCTATCGCGAAGCTTGCCCGCCGGGGTTGATATCAGTGTCGCCAGTGATCGCACACACACAATTCGTGATGCGGTGACCAGTGTGCAGCACGAATTGCTGATTGCTGTGGTGTTGGTCGTGCTGGTCACGTTTGTTTTTTTACGTTCCTGGACCGCCACGCTTATTCCTGGTGTCGTGGTGCCGCTATCGCTGGTGGGCACCTTTGGCATTATGCTGCTGGCGGGGTTCAGTATCAATAACCTCACGCTCATGGCCCTGACTATCGCAACCGGGTTTGTGGTGGACGATGCCATTGTCATGATCGAAAATATTGCCAGACACATGGAGCGCGGCATGGGGGCGCTAGAGGCGTCCCTCAAAGGCGCCCGTGAAATCACTTTCACGCTTGTGTCGCTCACGGTATCACTCATTGCCGTGTTGATCCCCTTGCTGTTCATGAGCGATGTGATCGGGCGGCTGTTTCGCGAATTTGCAATTACCCTGGCTGTGGCCATTTTGCTGTCATTGCTGATTTCGCTCACATTGACGCCCATGATGTGCGCGCGCCTGCTGCGGGCCGACACGATGGATGGCAGTGCATCGCGCTTTCAGACA
>DAHVSI010000274.1 GCA_027324645.1 Castellaniella sp.
TGGGCATACTCCCCGGGTCGTCACCGAAACAACGCGAGCAAGCCAAGTTGGCGATGAACCTGTGCTCATGGCACGCAACACTCAGGCCCCCGTGGCAGTGCACCCCAGACGGCGTCAGGCTATCCAGACGCTCCTGACGGCGCACCCTCATGTCAACATCATTGTGGCCGATGACGGCTTGCAACATCTCCAGCTCGCCCGGGATGCCGAAATCATTGTTCAGGACAATCGCCTCACTGGCAACGGTCGCCTGCTGCCGGCTGGGCCACTGCGTGAACCGGCAAGCCGATGCAACACGGCTGATATCGTCATTACGCAACATTCAGAACCAAAACCCGCGTCAGGCTCTAGCGTCTCATCAGCTGCCATGCCGGGTTCCGGGGCACCAATGCAAGTCACCATGACACTTGAGCCCGTTAGCGTCGTCCATGTAGAAACAGGGCGAAGGCTTTTGTGGGACCAATGGCTTACCGAATACCACCATGTGCCCGCTGCTGCCATTGCGGCCATAGGCAATCCGCACAGATTCTTTGACATGCTGCGCGCCAACCAGATAACGCTGTCCAAAACGGTCTGTTTACCTGACCATGAAGCCATCCGGGCGCAAGATTTGACAACAATCACTACCCCTCTCATTCTGATCACTGAAAAAGATGCAGTGAAATGTGACACGCTCAGTGACGAGCGGCTATGGGCTATACAGGTCTCACCTGTTTTTTCACCGGAAAATTGGGTAGATGCCGTTTTGACAGCGCTTAACCAGCGTGACTGTTAACAGCTACACTTGGTCATGCGTCACGATCAACCTAACGCGTTAGTCAGGAGCTGAAATATGGATACGCGTCTGCTGGATATTCTTGTCTGCCCATTATGTAAAGGACCACTTAAGCATGATCGTCAACAAAATGAACTGATCTGCAACGGTGATCGCCTGGCATTCCCTATACGCGATGGCATGCCCGTCATGCTTGAGGAAGATGCGCGTACGCTTGATCCGCAAGGCCCCTCCGAGGTGGTTCCGTCTTGACACGTTTTATTGTCGTCATTCCCGCCAGACTGTCGTCTAGCCGCCTACCAAACAAGGCCATGGCAGATATTGCAGGTGTGCCAATGGTCGTGCGTACGGCGCAACGCGCTGAGCAGTCCCAAGCGTCGTCAGTCTATGTCGCTACCGATGACGCCTCGATTTACGATGCAGTCAGTCACCACGGGTTTAACGCGCTGTTAACACGCACTGACCACCCTAGCGGTACAGACCGACTCGCAGAGGCCGTTGAACAGCTTGGCCTGGAAGACGATGCCATTATCGTTAATGTTCAGGGCGATGAGCCGCTTATCCCACCGGCCATGATCACCGAACTTGCCGGTTGTTTGGCAACACAGCCTGATGCGGCGCTGGCTACATGTGCATGCCCTATCCAGCACGCCGACCAGTTTTTTGACCCGGGCGTCGTCAAGGTCGTTTGTACGCGTGAACACCATGCCCTGTATTTTTCGCGCGCGCCCATCCCGTGGGCCCGGGATGCTCTGGCTGACGGCCAGCAACGATTGGCCCACAAACTTCCTGCGCTGCATCATATTGGCATTTATGCGTATCGCGCAGCATTTCTAAAACAGTTTCCCGGGCTGAACAAGGGGCCGCTCGAACATTTTGAATCGCTCGAACAGCTCCGCGCCTTAGAAAACAATTATTCGATATTTGTGCAAGTAGTACCGTCCTTACCTGCGCCGGGCGTTGACACGGCGGCTGACTTGGAACGTGTACGCCGCGCGTGGTCCGAACAGACATTCTGAACGACCACATGATTGCGACACCATGTCGCAATCACCCTACTGAATATGCATAATGTGCTGCATTGCGGCATAATCACAAAGTTTTAATCAATGCTTGTTATGAGGAGACTCTTATGCGACTGATACTTCTTGGCCCTCCGGGGGCCGGAAAAGGCACCCAGGCAGCTTTTATTACCGAGCAATTCAATATTCCCCAGATTGCTACCGGCGATATGCTTCGGGCAGCCGTCAAGGCACAGACTCCGCTAGGCCAAGAGGCAAAAAAAGTGATGGACGCCGGTGGCCTGGTGTCGGATGACATCATGATTGGGCTCGTTAAAGAACGGCTGGCTCAGGATGATTGCAAAAATGGCTATTTATTGGACGGTTTTCCCCGGACCATCCCTCAGGCCGAGGCGCTGAAAAACGAAAACATCGCGCTGGATTTTGTTATTGAGATCAATGTGCCCGAAGAAGATATTATCGAGCGCATAAGTGGTCGCCGTGTCCATCCGGCAAGTGGGCGTACCTACCACACAACCTTTAATCCGCCCAAAAACGCCGGCACCGACGACATCACAGGCGAACCCTTGGTCCAGCGGGATGATGACCGCGAAGAAACGGTGCGTCAGCGGCTGGCCGTTTATCGCGACCAAACACGCCCACTTGTTGATTACTATTCCGAATGGGCCGAGTCAGGCGACACGAATGCGCCGGCTTACGCGCAGCTGTCTGGCCTGGGATCAGTCGAAGAAATTCGCGATCGTATTGCCCAGGCACTCAAACGCTAGTGCGCTGGCCATTACCTCGTCAATCACCCATAGCACTCTGAAACGATAGGAAAAACGATGGATATCCAGAATAAGGTATTTATTGTCACAGGCGCGGCCTCTGGTCTAGGCGCCGGCACAACACAGATGCTGGTCTCCCAAGGCGCGCGGGTCATCATGGCCGACGTACAGGAAGAAGCTGGCAAACAGTTGGCCGATGAGTTGGGCCAGACGTTCATTAGCTGTGATGTCACCCAAGAAAGCGACGCTGAAAAAGTTGTCGAGGCAGCGCGCCAGGAAGGCCGCTTGTCGGGGCTCGTCAACTGTGCCGGCATTGCCCCTGCCTCGCGCACCGTCGGTCGTAATGGACCACACGCGCTCGACATGTTTCAGCAAGTCATCAATGTCAACCTTATCGGCACGTTCAACATGATCCGGGTCGCCGCCGCTGCCATGGCTGACAACGATCCCGACGAAACAACCGGCGAACGTGGGGTGCTGATCAATACCGCATCCGTCGCAGCCTACGACGGCCAAATTGGTCAGGCTGCCTACTCTGCATCAAAAGGCGGCGTTGTCGGCATGACATTGCCCATAGCACGCGACCTGGCACGCAGCGGTATCCGCTGCATGACCATTGCACCTGGCATTTTTGCGACCCCCATGATGTTTGGCATGCCTCAGGAAGTACAGGATTCCTTGGCCGCCAGCGTCCCCTTCCCTTCCAGGCTGGGCACGCCCGACGATTACGCCAAACTTGTACAAACTATCATTACCAACGATATGCTCAATGGGGAAACCATTCGTCTGGACGGTGCTATCCGCATGGCTCCCAAATAAGGCGGTTTAATGGGTCTGTTCCGTTCTGCTGCCACGGTCAGCAGCCTCACGCTGGTCTCGCGCGTAACGGGGTTGGTGCGCGATATTCTTATCGCCGGTACCTTTGGAGCAGGCCCCCTTACTGACGCCTTCTGGGTCGCATTTCGCATCCCCAATCTACTGCGGAGGCTGTTTGCCGAGGGCGCATTCGCACAAGCTTTCGTACCCGTTCTGGGACAGGCCCGAACCGACTGGCCCCACGATGAAGTACGTCGTCTGCTTGACCGCGTCGCCTTATTGCTCACCGCAACCCTGATGGCCGTCACCCTTGTCGGGATTATTGGCGCGCCATGGGTTGTGACAGCCATAGCCAGCGGCATGCGCACCGCTTCTCGCCACACTGAATTTGAAGCAGCCGTGTGGATGACCCGGCTGATGTTTCCCTACATCATTTGCATGTCTCTGGTTGCGTTTGCATCAGGCATTCTCAACACCTGGCGTCACTTTGCCATCCCGGCGTTCACGCCTGTCCTGCTCAATGTATCCATGATTGGTGCCAGCATAACCATGACAGCGTGGTTCGATGCACCCATTTACGCCCTGGCCGCTGGCGTCATGATCGGCGGTGTCGCCCAGCTTATCGTGCAATGGGCCGCGCTGGCCAAACTGGATCTGTTGCCCCGGTACAGTTGGCGCATTCGGCAGGCATGGACTGACAGCCCTGCTGTACGACACATCGTCCGACAGATGCTACCCGCCATTATCGGCGTGTCGGTTGCTCAGATTTCTTTGCTGATCAATACCAACATCGCGACCTGGCTTGCCCCGGGCAGTGTGACCTGGCTGTCGTTTGCCGACCGGCTCATGGAGTTCCCCACCGCATTACTGGGCGTCGCGCTGGGAACAGTCTTGCTGCCCAACCTGTCAGCCGCCTTTGCGCGTGACGACACGGCCCAATACAGCGCACTGATTGATTGGGGTCTGCGCCTGGTTCTGCTACTTGGACTACCCGCTGCAATGGGGCTTGTGCTGCTGTCGGATGGCTTGGTGTCCACCCTGTTTCATTATGGCGAATTCTCTTCTGCAGATGTCGCCCAAACACAGCTTGCAGTGATGGCGTATTCCGCAGGTCTTCTGGGCTTGCTGGCCGTAAAAATTCTGGCGCCCGGGTTTTACGCTCGCCAGGACATCAAAACTCCCGTGCGTATAGCGGTTGGCGTGCTTATTGCCACGCAGCTGTTTAACCTGATCCTGGTACCTACACTCGCCCATGCTGGGCTTGCCTTGTCCATCGGTCTGGGCGCCACCCTGAACGCTCTGACGCTGTTATTCCTTTTGCACCGCCGTGGCGTGTATAAAATTACGCCTGGCTGGCCCGTCTTTTTTGTGCGTCTGGTTCCTGCACTGGGCGCTATGGGCGCCGTTGTTTGGTGGCTGAATCAGTCTATTGACTGGATTGCCATGGCAAGTGAACCTGCAACACGGGCGGCCATGCTAACAGGCGTTGTCCTGCTGGCTGCCGTTGTATACCTAAGCACATTGATTCTGCTGGGCTTTCGGGTCAGACACTTTACACAGGGCCGCAACTAACTTAAAATGTTGGACTTTGCTTATAACAAAGCCCTTAATTTTTGCAGACTTAAACCACATACACACATGGCAAATACTATACAAGCCCGCAAACGCGCCCGTCAGGCGCTTGCCCGCAGCAAACACAACGCTAGTTTACGCTCTACCATGCGCACTTCCATGAAGCGCGTACGTCAGGCTATTGATGCCGGCGATAAACAGCAGGCTGAATCGCTTTTCAAAAGCGCCACAAGCATGATCGACCGCGTAGCTGACAAAAACGTCATACACAAAAACAAGGCAGCCCGGCATAAAAGTCGCCTGGCCGCAGCCATCAAGGCGCTCGCCTAACTGCTTATCTGTCTACAAGGGCTTTTAAGCATTGGCTGACAGCCGCATCCATGAAGGCCGAAGTGTCATTCACTTCGGCTTTTTTGTTTCTACTACCGCTTCGGACGTTTGCAAGTCATTGTCGTGAGCAAAGTCACAGACGAATTGCCAGGCAAGCGGCTCAAGGTCGCGCAAACGATGGTCCACCACGACACACCGGATACCGTCAATGACGCGGGGAAACACGTAAGGCGAGTACGTCAGGTGGCCACCCATGGATCCCTCGGGACGAAACCGGGACATGACGCCTGCGAGCCGCTCTGCCCAGTCACTCGGGCGAAAACGTTGCCCCGAACGTGTCTTGCCATGAATAACCAACTGCTGTACATGTTGTGCCATAGATACCTGCTGATAAATAGGCGGCCCTA
>DAHVSI010000275.1 GCA_027324645.1 Castellaniella sp.
AAGTTCAGCAATCCCAGCAGCACGCCTGCGACAAGATTGCGCCGCTGCCAACGTGCCTTGTGTGCCCATAGCCAGCCCGTCATGAGCACGCCCGCCAGGATAAAGGCAACCAGCAGGCTGCTGGAGAAGTCCAGTGCCTCACGGGCCAGCTGCTTGAACAGAATATCAATGGTGCCATAGCCTGCCCAGACCCCGGCCAGTAACAGCGCGCCTGTCCACGGCGAAGCGCTGGAGCCCGTTGCAACACCGGTTTCTGCTTGTTGTACGCCAGGACGAGTCAGCAGCAAAACAAGAGCGATCAGGGCTGTCACGATGCCGCCGGCCTTCACTGCGCTCAGCGGCTCGCCAAAGAATACAAAGGCTGCCAGCAGCGGAATGAGCAGCGATAGACGCTGCGCTGCGTCACTGCGAACAATGCCGGCCTGCTGTACGGCTGCAGCCATGACCAGGAATATACTGGGCAGCAGTGCCCCCAGGCCAAGCAGCACGATCCAGGATGCAGACGGGGCAAGAAGCGCCGTGGGGTGCGGTTTCAACAGCACCAGGCACAACACAGTCGCTACCCCATAGTTAACGGCGATGGCCTGCGCGATATCCAGCTCATAATGACGCGCTTGCCTAAGCAGGATAGAGACACTGATGCTGCAGAAAATGCTTGTTAACAGAATAATCACAATACAACTTGCCAGACGCAATAACGATGACGGGAAGCATGATAGGGCGCCATGACAGAGTAAGGGGAGGGATTATTGTTATTGTTAACGTGTTTTCTGGCCTAACTTCGTTAAATGACGCCTAATTAGCCGTTATCGTGTGATAAATAACCCAGTTTCTTAGAGTTTCAGAGGCGCAGGCTTATATGTATCAAGATGAATCAGCCGTACAGCGCTGCAAGGTTGTCAAGGCAGGTTTTTCTTTCGCCGTGTGTTGCCCCGCTGCCACCTGGACAGTAACAGGACAGCCAGGATCAGCCCATAAACAATGGGGTCCATATAGTCATTTTTGCCACTGCGGACCAGCCAAAAATGCCAGATGGAAAGCAGGGCGGCAGGATAAATCAGCTGGTGCAGCTGTTTCCAGCCTTTGCCCAAGCGTTTTATCCAGCCATTGGTGGATGTGATGGCTAAAGGCAGTAGGGCTGCAGTGGCTACTGTGCCAATCAGGATAAAGGGGCGTTGCATCATGTCTTGGCCCATGGCCGTGACAGACAACCCGCGTTCCCACAGCGCCCAGCCAGCCATATGGAGTAACGTATAAAAAAAGCTGAATAAGCCCAGCATGCGCCGCCACACAAGTAACGCTGGCTGCTTCAGCAACCGGCGTGCTGGTGTAATGCCCAGGGTGACCAGAAGAATAATGAGTGCCCAAAGACCCGAGGAGCGTATCAGAAACTCTTGCGGGTTGGCGGTCAGCTGTGCCTGCCATGCCAGCCATAACCAGCGTAATGCGGGAACAAGACACAAGACAAACAGCAGTGGGCGCAGGCGCTGCAGCGTTGAGGTGCGCCATAATGGGCGTCGGGAAGGAGCCGGTGTCATGCGTAGTTAGAAGTGGCGGCTCAGGTCCATGCCCTGGTACAGCTGGGCCACTTCATCAGCATAGCCGTTGAAGGGCTGTGTCTTGACCCGCGGAGCAAACATCCCTTCGCCGATGATTCGTTCGGTAGCCTGGCTCCACCGTGGGTGGGGAACATCGGGATTTACATTGGCGTAGAAGCCATATTCGTTGGGCGCTGCACTGGACCAGCTGGTTTTGGGCTGATCGCGCAGCAGGCGAATGGCAACAAGGGATTTGGCTGATTTGAACCCATACTTCCAGGGTACGGCAAGGCGCAAGGGTGCGCCGTTCTGGTTTGGCAGGACCTTGCCGTATACACCGAATACCAACATGGCCAGCGGGTGCATGGCCTCGTCCATGCGCAGACCTTCGGTATACGGCCAGTCAAGAATGCCGGCTGCCAGGCCAGGCATGTTGTCTGGCTGACGTGCCGAAACGAACTCAACGTATTTTGCGTTGCTGGTGGGTTGCACACGATCAAGGAGCACAGACAGTGAGTAACCAATCCACGGTATGACCATGGACCAGCCTTCTACACAGCGCAGGCGATAGATGCGTTCCTGCATGCCGGACAGCCCCATGAGGTCGTCAATGGAAAAGGTGGCGGGCTTATGGACTTCGCCTTCAATACGGACTGTCCACGGCTCAATGACCATGCGATGCGCATGTTTGGCCGGATCTTCCTTACCTGTACCGAACTCGTAGAAGTTGTTGTAACCCGTGACGTCCGATTCTTGGGTCTGTTTCTGGCTGGCCTGATAATCGGTATTGGGCGTACTGTTTAATGTAGCCAGATCATCGTGCGACTGCGTGGCGGCCAGGATTGTGCGGGACCAAAAACCCCCCGTGCCGGCGGCCGCTGCAGCCATGCCAAGCCGTTGCAGCACTTGCCGGCGGTTTTGCCATATATGTTCCGGGGTCACCTTATCCATATCATCATGATAAGACGGCAGACGTGTTCTGTCAGGTCTTATGAGCAAGACCTGATGGAGTCAGGCACGTCGGGAGGCAGTAGCCGGGTTTTCGGCGTGGTAGCCAACTCTGAACCCGCCCCAGTGCTGTCCGTTGACGTAGATGGGGACTGACAAGTCGTGCATTTGCTCGCCGGTGTCGCGCATATAGGTTTGCAGCAACATGGGTTTGTCATGGCTGCCACAGCGGCTGCCCACCCGGTCATTGAATAGTCGCTTGGTCCGGTTATTCAGGCTGTCCTTTTCAGGGTCGCCAGTCAGCGGCTGGCTGAACCGCTGGTTATGGGTGGGAATGTAGCCGTCAGGGTTGATTGCCAAGGCAAAAACAATACCAGTGTGACGGCTTAGCAGCGGTTCCTGTATCTCGGGCAAAACTGTGTCAGTATATTGATCGAAAGCGCTGCTGTATTTTTGTGGTGCGGTATTGGGGATGGGCGTGTAGTCGCGGCTGAACAGGTCTGGTTCGGTGATGATGCCGCGCGACATGTCGCGTGCAAACCGTCGGCCAATTTCCTGGGCGCCCTGCAGGGCAAGCCGATAAATAGCCTGATGGTAGTCGGACAGGCTGACTTCTGACAGCCGCTCGCTGACGGACTCTGTCTGGTCCTGCAGCTCGATGGCAGCGCGGCTCAGGCTCTCAGTCTGCTCATCGCTGCGGGTCAGGTCCTGGCGGACCTGGGCAACCGAATCAAACAGCTGATCAACCTGTTGCCGATTATGTTCGGTGCCTTTGGCGATCTCACTGATTTGTTGTTCGACATCGGCAGCCAACTGTGTGATTGAGGTCAGCTGCTGGCCGGCCCCCTCGATAAGCCCAACGCTTTCAGTCAGATCGGACATAAGCGTCTGCAAGTGGCCTGCCACGTCAGTCGTGTGCTGTTGGATGTCGTTGATCATGGCCTCGACTTCCTGTGTCGCGTCGGCGGTGCGGCGGGCCAGCCCACGCACTTCGCCCGCGACCACCGCAAAGCCCCGACCATGCTCGCCTGCGCGGGCGGCCTCGATGGCGGCATTAAGGGCCAGCAGGTTGGTTTGGCTGGCAATCTCTTGAATGACTGAGGTGACATGCCGGATTTCTTTACTGCGTTCATCCAGGTTTTGTATGGCAGTCTGGTTTTCAGTGGCACGCTGGCTCAGGCGCTGCATGCGTTCAATGCTTTCTTCAAGCCCTTTTTGCCCTTGCTCGCTTGTGGCCCGCACTTCACTGGCTGTAGTCAGGCCTTGCTCGCCTAGCTGGGCCGCCTGCTGTTCGGTGGTGGTGATTTCGCGGGCGCTATGTTCAATGCGTGTGGCTGCCTTGACCAGTGAATCGAGCATGTTGACAAGATGCTGCGCGACATGGCTGACGCGCGCAGCAGACAGCGCACTTTGGGTGGTGGTTTGTGATAATTGCTGGGCCAGGCGGGTGGCGGATGTATGTTTGCTGCCGGAAACAACGGCACCCCGACTGCCTGGCCGGGATAAAAAAAGAAACGGCAGCAGGGCCAGGTAGGGAACCCACTCTGGCAGATGATAGAACTGGCTGCCGGCCAGTATCAGGGCGCTGACAACAAAGCAGCTGGCAAACCGTAGGCGTCCTGCGGCAAGTGCATTCATGGTCGTGGGTGATCCATACTAGGCGACAAAGTGAAAATATAGTACCCAACTGTGACTGAATGCTGTAAATACGGGTAAACCTTTACAGGTCATCTATAAGAGTTGTCAATCGCTTGCAGGGTGGGGCTTTGGCGGTGAAAGCGGCGGACAGGCACGGTTGATGGCTGTTGCTTGATCATTTGAGTGTGCGCCAGACGAAAAAAAAGCGCTTATCAAAAATAAGCGCTTGATTTTATGTTGAGAGAGTTGGCGGAGCGGACGGGACTCGAACCCGCGACCCCCGGCGTGACAGGCCGGTATTCTAACCAACTGAACTACCGCTCCAGCTGCAACCGCGATCGTACTGATGCGGTGGCGTCCCCTAGGGGATTCGAACCCCTGTTGCCGCCGTGAAAGGGCGGTGTCCTAGGCCTCTAGACGAAGGGGACGGTATCAACAGAAGCGCAACTATAACACAAATTTTTAACTGCGTTAGCGTTGCGGTTTTCGTTGTGGTGGAGGTAAGCGGGATCGAACCGCTGACCTCTTGCATGCCATGCAAGCGCTCTCCCAGCTGAGCTATACCCCCGTTGCTTGTTGGCAGGTACCCCGCCAACCAACGAAACCGTAATTATGCACGATTTTGATGCAGTGCGCAAGCGCGCCTGGGCTTAGTGTTTTCTGCGCCTGAAAACGAAGCTTGCCGCCCATAACCACCACAGCACCGACCATGCCAGTACGGGAGGGTTGCCCCATTGCGCATAGGGGGTCAGGCCCTGCTGTCCCTGTACCTCGACATCCAGCACACCTGGTTCTGCTGGATCCAACATGGCGCGTACCGTGCCGTCAGCGTCAATGGCTGCAGTCATGCCCGTATTGGTTGCCCGCAGCATGGGGCGGCTGGTTTCCAGCGCCCGGATACGCGCGATCTGCAGATGCTGGCGCAAGGCCCACGTGTCGCCAAACCACGCCAGATTGCTGATGTTGATCAGAATGCTGGCGCCCGGCCCGTGCGCGTCACTGTCCCGAACCTGCTGCAGAATCTCTTCACCAAACACGTCCTCGTAGCAAATGTCTGGGGCAACACGCTGGTTTTGGATCTGGAACGCAGGCTGTCTGACCTGCCCACGACTAAAGTCGCCTAACGGGATATTGAGCGCGTCCACAAACCAGCGAAAGCCTGGTGGCACAAATTCTCCAAAAGGCACCAGGTGATGTTTGTCGTATCGCTGTTCGATTTGTGCGCTGCGCAACGCATCTGATGAGGTGTCCGGACTGATCACAATAGCGCTGTTGGTATAGCGTTGTGCTTCCGGGTCGCGCAGTGGTGCGCCCATCAGGATGGGGGCGTCATGATGCCGGGCAATGTCAATCCATTCTTGCCAGGCCTCTGAGGACAGCAAATCCTGAAAAACCGGGATGACGGTTTCGGGTAACACGATCAAGTCGGGCCGGGACTCGGGTGTTTTGGGCTCCAAGCTTGCCAGCTCCTGGTAGCGCTGCACCCCTTGCATCATGTGGTCGGGATCAAATTTAATTGACTGCGGAACGGCCCCCTGTATCAGGCGGGCAATCATTGGGTCGCCTGTGGGTTGCGTCCACTCTTGATGGGACAACACAATCCCGCCCAGCCCGCTCATGATAGCCAGGGCAACAGCCACCGCCGCGCCGCCGGCTTGGCTGGTATCTTTGTGGCGTGTCAGCAAGGCGATGGCAGCAGCGGCATAACTGGCCAGCCAGGCCAGGCCATATGCGCCAACCAGTGGTGCCCAGGGTGCCAGGACGCCTTCGGCGTGTGCATAGCCGGCATTTAGCCACGGAAAGCCGGTAAGCAATGTGCCGCGCAGCCACTCCGTTAAGGTCCAGGCCGAGGCCCAGCCGGCCGCCAGCAACACTTGGTGCCACCATCGTAATGGCTGGTTGATCGGGCGGGTGCCGGCGTAATAGGCAAGCAACGCGGCCAACAAGGGAAACAAGGCCAGAAACGCCGCCAGGACGAATACGCCGGCTGCGGCTAGTGGCCACGCCAGCCCACCGTAGACGTGCATGCTGATAAACAGCCAGTACAGGCCCAGCGTGAAATTGCCCAGCCCAAACAAAAAACCTTCACGCAACGCATGCCGGCGAGTCTGTACGTGTGTCAGGCGCACCAGCCAGGCAGCCAGTACAAAAATCTGCACAAAAGGCAGGGCCCATAAGGGCAGGGGGTACGGCGCAAATGTCAGGGCATGTAGGCAACCCAGGACGATGGGTACAAGCCAGGCCTGCCAGGCAGGTACAGTTGCCTGCCGGGGGTCAGTCATGCGCAGCCGCCAGCTCCGGTGTGCTGCCGTTTTGCTGGATATGGACCCAGAGCGCCCGCTTGGCGTCAGCACCCACTACGGTGATGTCCAGATCATGATGAGCCAGACGCTCACCCCGTCGTGGGATATGGCCCAGCTCGGCGGCGAGCCAGCCACCTATGGTGTCGTAATCGTCATCCGGCAGCCGGGTGTCGAATTGGCGATTAAAGCTATCTATTGTGGTGATGCCCATGGCGCGCCAGCTTTTATTGCCAGTCTGGAATATGGTGCGTGCCTCGCCTTCATCGTACTCGTCTTCAATATCGCCCACGATTTGTTCTAGTACGTCTTCCATGGTGATTAGCCCCGACGTGCCCCCGTGCTCGTCAATGACGACGGCCAGATGGTTGCGGCTGCTGCGAAAGTCGTGCAGCAGCACATTCAGCCGTTTGGTCTCGGGCACGAAAACGGCCGGACGCACCAGCGTGCGCAAGTTAATCGCGGGGTTGGAAATAGACTGGAGCAGATCTTTGGCCAGCAGGATGCCAATGATGTTGTCGCGGTCATCTTCATAGACCGGAAACCGTGAACGGCCAGTGTCGAGAATATCGGGCAGCAGCTCGGGCAATGGCCGTGCAATATCGATCATGTCCATGCGCGAGCGTGGCACCATGATGTCAGCGACGGTTTTGTTGGCCACATCAAGGGCTCCCGAGATCATGGCCCAGGATTCGCCGTCAAGGACTTCGCGATCATGGGCTGCATCAAGGACGGCCTGGATATCGGCACGGTCAGCAGGTTCAGTGGGGCGGATAAAGGCACTCAGGCGGTCACGCAAAGAGCGTGCGCCCTGCCTGGGCAATCGAGGTTCGGGGTCGGGGGCGTTGTCAGACATCATGGCGTACGATGATTGCGAATGGTTTTAGCATAACTGAAATTAGTGTTTTGCTGGCTCATGAGCGTCCTGATAAGGGTCGCGGATGCCCATGCTGCGCAGAAGGGTTGTTTCGAGTGCTTCCATATGGCTGGCCTCTTCGGGCTTGATGTGGTCGTAGCCCAGGGCATGCAATACGCCATGGATGACCAAATGGGCCGCGTGGTCCAGGTACGGTTTTTGCTGTGCAATGGCTTCGCGCTCCAGAACGGGAATACACAGGACAATATCAGCATGTGCTGTGCCGCCGGGGTCTGTGCCGTACTCAAACGTCAGCACATTGGTTGCCCCCTGGCGATGGCGCCAGGTCTGGTTCAGCATGCTGCCTTCTGCCTCGTCTACCAACCTTAGCGTGAATTCTGCGCCCGTAAGGGCTTGCCGGGTGTCGCCAGTCGCTGCGGTGAGTGCGCGATGCACCCAGCGCCGCAATCGCCAGCGAGGCAACTGCGGGGCAGGGCACGCATATTGCACTGCCAGACTAAGTGCGGGTGCCGCTGTTTCCGGCCTGCTCATAAGCGTCAACAATTTTGGCGACTAGCGGGTGGCGTACAACATCACGGCTGTCAAACCGAGTACAGGCAATGCCAGGTACCCCGTCAAGCGTCGTAATCGCATGGTTGAGCCCGCTGATTTGTCCGCGTGCCAGATCGATCTGCGACGGATCCCCATTGACTACGGCCTTGCTGCCAAAGCCGATGCGGGTAAGGAACATTTTCATTTGTTCCGGGCTGGTGTTCTGGCCTTCGTCAAGAATAACGAAAGAATGGTTGAGTGTGCGCCCACGCATATAGGCCAGCGGTGCAATTTCGATAATCTGCTTTTCGAACATGCGCTGCACCTTTTCAAAGCCCATCAGATCGTACAGCGCGTCGTACAGGGGGCGCAGGTAGGGATCCACTTTCTGGCTCAGATCGCCAGGCAGGAAGCCCAGGCGTTCGCCGGCCTCTACAGCAGGCCGCGTCAACACAAGCCGTTGTACCGTATCGCGCTGCAGCGCGTCTATCGCGCAGGCGACAGCAAGCCAGGTCTTGCCCGTACCGGCCGGACCGACACCGAAGGTGATGTCGTGGGTCAGGATCTGGTTAAGATACTGGCGTTGTCTTGGGGTACGTGGCCGGATATCGGCGTGGGGCACCCGTAGGCTCAGACTGTTGTCGTCGACGGGGGGCAGGTCGTCCAGCTCGGTTTGAGCCAATTCTTCCGTACTGGCGCCGGTGGCACCAAGCTCCACCAGGCCCAGCTGGATATCGCCAATTGACAGTGCCTGGTGTACGGCGCGCTCATGAAACCATTCCACGGCGCGTGCCGCGGCTTTTGCATTCTGGCCGGTGATGGTGAGCTGGTTGCCGCGACGGCGGACCTCTACCCCCCAGGCATCAGCGATCTGGCGCAGGTTTTCATCTAGCGGACCACACAGGTTGGCCAGGTTGGTGTTATCGCCGTCAAGGGTGACGACGTGGGGTTTGGTGTTTTGCCGGGTAGATGCCATGGACGGGTCAATCAGCGATGACAATGGTGCCGCGCAACGAATTAGCCATGGCCTGGGTCACCCGGACATTGACCATCTGGCCAATCAGGCGTGGTTGCCCCACAAAGTTGATGGTCCGGTTATTGGCCACTTTGCCAGATAGCTCGTTGGGGTCACGTCGTGAAGGACCTTCGACCAACACTTGTTGTACGGTGCCGACCATGGCTTGGCTGATTGCAGCAGCCTGTTCGTTGATAAGCGCCTGCAGCCGGTGCAGACGAGCCAGTTTCACCTCTTTTGGTGTGTCGTCGACCAGGTCGGCCGCCGGCGTGCCGGGACGGCGGGAATAGACAAATGAAAAGGACTGGTCAAACCCGACATCGCGAATCAGCTGCAAGGTTTTTTCGAAGTCTTCTTCGGTCTCGCCTGGAAAGCCCACAATGAAATCAGAAGAAAGCGTGATGTCGGGGCGTGCAGCGCGCAGACGGCGAATGATGGACTTGTACTCAATGGAGGTATAGCCGCGCTTCATGGCAGAGAGAACGCGGTCACTGCCTGCCTGTACAGGCAAATGCAGGAAAGGCGCCAGCTTGGGCAGGTTGCCGTGGGCGTCGATGAGGCGCGTCGTCATTTCTTTGGGGTGCGATGTGGTGTAGCGAATGCGTTCGATGCCCGGAATGTCGTGCACATACTCCAGCAGCATGGCAAAGTCGGCAATGGTTTCACCATCGCCCACGTCGCCACGATACGCATTGACGTTTTGGCCCAGCAGGGTGACTTCCTTGACGCCCTGATCAGCCAGGTCAGCTATGTCGACCAGCACATCCTGGAAGGGCCGCGAGACCTCAGGGCCGCGGGTGTAGGGAACGACGCAGAAGCTGCAGTATTTGCTGCAGCCTTCCATGATGGAAACAAAGGCAGACGGCCCCTGCACCCGCGCTGGAGGCAGATTGTCGAACTTTTCGATCTCGGGAAACGTGATGTCGACCTGTGGACGGTTTTGTCCCCGTCGGGCACGGATCAGTTCGGGCAGACGGTGCAGGGTTTGGGGCCCAAAGACGACGTCTACAAACGGTGCACGCTGGACGATGGCTTCGCCTTCCTGGCTGGCGACGCAGCCGCCCACACCGATGATCAGGTCGGGGCGCGCCTGTTTAAGATGGCGCACACGGCCAAGGTCCGAGAAGACTTTTTCCTGGGCCTTTTCGCGTACGGAGCATGTGTTGAACAGGATAATGTCGGCATCGTCGGGGGTGTCTGTGATCTGGATGCCCACATCATTGTTCAGCACATCTACCATTTTTTCGGAGTCATATTCGTTCATTTGACAGCCGAAAGTGCGAATGAACAGGCGGCGCGGTGTGCTGCCTGCATCAGCAGGGCGCTGTTTGCCTGCAGGACGGACTGTTGGGACTCTGGTGGCCTGCGGCTGGACGCCGGGCCGTTTGATTGTGGTTTCTTGCATGATGGTTGCCGGTACGGGTGTTGATCCCGGGGGCTGAATAAGGACCTGTCATTATAACGGCATGTGTGCCCGGTTCCACCAGCACACATGCCGGGCATGCTACCCCAGCTCAGCGGCAGGGTCTTCTTTCTTGACTGGCTTGACCAGATCTTCGCGCTTGACGCCCAGCCACATGGCAATGGACGACGCCACGAAAATGGATGAGTAAATACCAAACCAGATGCCGATGGTCAGGGCCAAGGCAAAGTAGTGCAGGGTGGGGCCACCAAAAAACAGCATGGACAACACCATGATTTGCGTTGACCCGTGCGTGATAACTGTGCGGGACATGGTTTGCGTGATGGCGCTATTGATGACTTCTTTGACAGGCATGCGCCGTTCCTTGCGGAAGTTCTCGCGGATACGGTCCATGATGACAACTGATTCGTTGACTGAGTACCCCAGTACAGCTAGCACCCCGGCCAGTACAGACAGCGAAAATTCCCACTGGAACAAGGCAAAAAAGCCCAGAATGATCACCACGTCATGCAGGTTGGCCACAACCCCGGCAACGGCAAACTTCCATTCGAAGCGGATGGCCAGATAGACCATGATGCCCACAACCACAAACAACAAGGCCATCAGCCCGTTATACAGGAGCTCCTGACCCACTTGCGGGCCCACAAACTCAACCCGCCTGAGCTCGGCGTCGGCATCGTCAGCTTGCAGGGCTTTCATGATGGCGTCGCTCTGGCTGGCCGAAGTTTCGCCTTCCCGTACGGGCAGTCGGATCATGACATCGCGCGAGGTGCCAAAGTTTTGCACCTGATAGTCGGGGTAGCCGAGGTCGTCAATGACGTCCCGGATTTGATCAAGTTGCGCAGTCTGGCTGTAATTAACCTCCATGACTGTGCCGCCTGTAAATTCAATGGAGAAATTAAAGCCTCGCAGAGCAATGAAAACGACGGCGGCAACAAAAAAGAAGATGCTCACCAGGTTCAGCACCACAGCGTGGCGCATGAACGGGATCGTACGTTTGATACGGAAAAATTCCATGGTGAATCCCAGTTAGTGAGTTTGCTCGGGCTTCCAGACTTGCCCGATCGAGATGGTCTGAAGACGGCGTTTGCGGCCATACCACAGGTTGGCCAGCGACCGTACGCCTACCACGGATGAAAACATGGACGTCAAAATGCCGATTGTGTGGACGACTGCAAAGCCCCGTACCGGTCCGGAGCCAAAGGCCAGTAGCGCCAGCCCGGCGATCAGACTGGTCAGGTTTGAGTCCATGATAGTGGCCCAGGCACGGTCAAAGCCCAGATGGATCGCTTGTTGTGGTGACAAGCCGCCGCGCAACTCTTCCCGTATGCGTTCGTTGATCAGGACGTTGGCGTCAATGGCCATGCCCAGCGTAAGTGCGAGCGCAGCAATGCCTGGCAAGGTGAGCGTAGCCTGCAGCATGGATAGGA
>DAHVSI010000276.1 GCA_027324645.1 Castellaniella sp.
AGGGAGGAATGAGGATGTCGGTTGACGAGCCGGCGGCAATGACGCTGGCTGAAAACGAGTCGGGGTAGCCGGCGCGCTTCATGGAAGTGAGCATGACGGCGCCCACAGCCGCTGCACAAGCAGGACCGGAGCCCGAAATACCACCAAGAAACATGGCCACGGCAATGGCCACGAGAGGCAGCATACCGGGACCGCGCCCCACAATGGCGGTAGCAAACTGCACGAGGCGCGATGCGACACCGGAGCGCTCAAAAATGGCGCCTACCAGCACAAACATGGGAATGGCTAAAAGGGGATATTTGGCCAGGCCCGCGTAAAAGCTTTGCGGTACGGCAAGCAGGCCGAACCACTGGGTGCCCAGGTTGGACAGAACGATGGCCAGCGTACCCGATGCGCCCAGTGCGACGCCAACCGGTACGCCAATAATAAGAAGAATGGCGAAACTGACAAACAGGGCGGCACTGATCATGAGACTTCCCGTATGAGGCGAGCCAGTACACCCGCTATGCGCAGCACGATAAGAATGCCGAAGACTGGCAGCCAAACGCTATACCACCAGCTTGGTATGCCGATGGCGGGCGTGGTGCCGCCCCATTTGAAGTCGTCCATGACCAGATGGATGGACAGGATAGTGAGCAGAATAAAAAATGCCAGCACAGTGATTGTGGAGATGACACTGAGGCGCTTTTGCCGGGCGGTGGACCCGCCCTTGGCGATGAATTCAATGGCAATGTGCTGGCGACGCACAAATGCTGAGGACGTGCCGACCATGGTAAGAATGATCAGCAAAAATACTGACATTTCTTCGGTCCAGGCAAATGAGCCGCTGGTGAGATAACGCACCAGAACGTTGGCGAACGTGATGATGGCCAGCAGGGAAATGGTACATACAGACAGCCAGTCTTCGAACTTGATAGGGATTCGGGTGTTGGGAACTGGGTCTGGAGACGGTGCTGGTACGTCTTGTTGGGCTGCTGACTGCTGGGACATGACGGGAACTGCTAATACATTTTTCACACGAAGCGTATATGGTAGCGTGCTACAGGGGGTTTATTACCCCCGGACTTTCCCTAGTGTGTGACATGTCAGGTGGCACTGCCATGTGCCACCTGTGGACAGATGCTAAGCCCGTCTTATGGCTGGCCGCGTTTGCGTGCCTTGTCGATCAGGCGGTCAGCTTCTTCAATGGTACCTGCATAGCTGTTGGTCATGGTGGGTGAGGTAACGTATTTACCGCCCACAGCCAGGGTTGGGGTGCCTTCTACGTTGTAATTTTTTGCCAGTTCATTGGCACGGGTCACGCGGGACTGGATACCAAAAGAACTGAACACATCGGTAAAGTTCTGCTTGTCCAGCCCTTGTTCTTCAGCCCAGTCGGCAATTTCGTCTTCACTGAACAGGGATTTGTTTTCGTCGTGCAGTGCTTTGAATACTTGGTCGTGCAGGTCGAGGCGCTCAAGGTTTTCGAGCGTAAAGTACAGTTTTTGCAGATCGACCATGTTGCTGTTGAAAGCAACAGGCATGCGCCGCAATGTCACGTCTTCCGGCAGGGTTTCGGCCCACTTGGTGACCAGCGGCTCCATAGCCTTGCAGTGTGGGCAGGTGTAGGCAAAGAACTCAATGACTTCTACACGGCCACTGGTTTCTGAAGGCTGTGTTTTTTCAAGTGTTTCGTGGTGCTTGCCATCCTGTGCGTGGGTAGCTGGGACAAGCGCCGCCCCAACAAGGAGCGCGAACAACGCAATGGTTTGGCGAAATAGTGTGTTCAGTGACATAGTCTGTTCCTGACAGGTAGTAAGAGAATGACAGACCACAAAATGGGTGGCCGAGTTCCAAATCAGGGGCGTATAACCGACGATTCTATTTTTTTATCCCCTAGCTGTGATCGGGCCTGGTTCATGGCATCAATGCCAGTGAATGGACCAACTCTGACGCGATTAATTGTACCGCCTTCGATGTCGGCTTTCTGAACCTCGACGGGCAAGCCCATAAGCAGGATCTGAGCTTTGACGCTTTCGGCGTCATCTTCGGAGCGGAATGCGCCTGCCTGTAAAAAGTAAGGCGTGTTTGTTGCGTCGTCAGGCTTGTCCGGGCCGTCGTCGCTTTTAGTTGAACGAGTGGATTTTGAGTCGGTGACACCGGGGATGACGGGGTCGTCGACGGCACCGGATGATGAGTCGGCTTTCGCGCCTTCGCTACCTTGTTCAGAGGGCTCGTCTGCGACAGGTTCTGACGGTTCTGCCGTCTTGGCCAGGTTGGCGATCAGGTTGTCCAGCTCTTTGCGGTCGGAGTGCGAGCGGGAATCTCCGGGCGTTTCACCAGATGGTGTGGATTGGCTGTCGGACTGTTGACCGCGCAGGCCAATGTTGGGATCGGGCGCGTCGCGTACGTCGGGCAGCAGCGTTTGTGCCGGATCGCGACTGGCCTTGTCAGCAAAGGGCATAGGCGCCCGGGTAACAAACAAGGCTACCGCAACTGCCGCAACCAGGCCCAGTATGAGCCCAATCAGGATCCCGAACAGGGTGCCGCCACGGGATTTTTTGCTGGATTTACGACGTTTTTTTGCCATGATGCTTACATTTTATCGGGTGCGTGGACACCCAGGATATCCAGCCCGCTGGCCAATACCTGCCGCGTGGCGTCTGCCAGGTGCAACCGGGCAGATTGTAAGGCCGGATCATCGACCCGTACGCGCTCAGCGTTATACCAGCCGTGAAAGTCCGCCGCGCATTCGCGTAGCCAGAAAGCAACCAGGTGAGGGGCAAGCTCGGAGGCTGCCTGGGTGAGCATGGCTGGGTATTCGGCAAGCCGGCGCAACAGCGTCAGCTCGGACGGTGCTGTCAGCAGGGATGTATCGATGCTGTCAGCCGATGGCAATTGCCCTTGCCTAAGGATAGAACAAATACGCGCGTGCGCATATTGAATGTAGTAGACGGGATTTTCTTCGGTTTGAGACAGGGCCAGGTCAATATCAAATACAAATTCGGCGTCGGCGCGACGTTGGGCAAGAAAGAACCTGACGGCATCGCGACCGGTCCATTCCACCAGGTCGCGCAGCGTGACATAGCTACCGGCACGTTTGGATATTTTGACTTCTGAACCGCCGCGCATGACCCGCACCATTTTGTGCAGGATGTAGGCAGGGTAGTCGGCAGGGATGCCCAGATCGAGCGCCTGCAGGCCGGCCCGCACACGGGCGACCGTGCCGTGGTGATCGCTGCCCTGGATATTGATGGCGCGGTGGTACCCACGCTGCCATTTGGTTACGTGGTAGGCCACATCGGGCACAAAATAGGTATAGCCGCCGTCCGT
>DAHVSI010000038.1 GCA_027324645.1 Castellaniella sp.
ATAGTCGCGTGCATCACCACCGTAGGTCGACGACAAAATCGTCGTGATCGCTGCTGTCAACGTCGTCTTGCCGTGGTCAACGTGACCAATCGTGCCAACGTTTACGTGCGGCTTGGTGCGTTCAAACTTACCTTTTGCCATGATTTTTATCCCATCAATCCGTTATTCATTACTGACTGCGTGCGCTGATGATTTCGTCAGCCACATTTTTGGGAGCCTCAGCATAGTGCTTGAACTCCATTGTGTAGGTTGCACGGCCCTGAGTCTGCGAGCGCAGGCTGGTCGCGTAACCAAACATTTCGGCCAGTGGCACTTCAGCGCGGATAATCTTGCTGCCACCCGCGATGTCTTCCATGCCCTGTACCATGCCACGCCGGGACGACAGGTCACCCATGACCGTACCGGCATATTCTTCAGGTGTCTCGACTTCGACAGACATGGTTGGCTCAAGAAGCACAGGGCTCGCCTTGCGCATACCATCCTTGAATGCCATTGAAGCCGCGATCTTAAACGCGTTCTCGTTAGAGTCAACATCGTGGTACGACCCGAAGAACAGCGTCACTTTGACGTCTACGACCGGATAACCAGCCAGCACGCCTGATGGCAGTGTGTCCTGAATACCGCGATCCACTGCAGGAATGTATTCGCGGGGTACGACACCACCCTTGATTTCGTCCACAAACTCGTAGCCATCCCCCTGGGGAAGCGGCTCGAGCTTAAGCACGACGTGACCATACTGACCCCGACCACCGGACTGACGCACAAACTTGCCTTCAACCTCTTCGCATACCTTGCGAATGGTTTCGCGATAAGCCACTTGAGGCTTGCCGATATTGGCATCGACGCTGAACTCGCGGCTCAGGCGGTCGATCAGCACCTCGAGGTGCAGTTCGCCCATACCGGAAATAATTGTCTGGCCGGATTCTTCGTCGCTGCGAACCTTGAAGGACGGATCTTCCTGCGCCAGACGCTGCAGCGCCACACCCATTTTTTCCTGGTCAGCCTTGGTTTTGGGCTCGACTGCCTGGGAAATGACCGGGTCAGGGAATTCCATGCGCTCGAGGAGCACGTGAGAATCCATGTCACACAGGGTTTCGCCTGTAGTGACGTCTTTGAGGCCCACCACAGCGGCGATATCGCCTGCAAACACTTCTTTGACTTCATTACGGCTGTTGGCGTGCATTTGAAGAATGCGGCCAATGCGCTCGCGCTTGCCCTTGGCAGGGTTGAACACCGTATCACCGGAACGCAGTACCCCGGAGTACACACGAACGAACGTGAGCTGCCCGACATAAGGGTCTGACATAAGCTTGAACGACAGGGCAGAGAATTTGGCGCTGTCATCGGCTTCACGCGTGATGGGTTCGCCGTCATCATCAAGACCTTCAACCGGGGGAATATCGACTGGCGAGGGCAGGTAATCGATGACCGCGTCGAGCATGCGCTGAACGCCTTTGTTCTTGAACGCAGTACCGCACAATACCGGCTGGATCTCGCAGGCGATAGTCCGGATGCGGATACCTTCGTTGATTTCCGCATTGGTGAGCTCGCCGCTTTCCAGGTACTTGTCCATCAGCTCTTCATTGGCTTCCGCAGCAGCTTCGACAAGGTTTTCGCGCCATTCTTCAGCTTGCTCAAGCATATCGGCGGGAATATCGATGTATTCGAACTTGACCCCGTAGCTGGCCTCGTCCCAGACGATGCCTTTCATTTTGACGAGGTCAATGACACCCTTGAATTCGTCTTCGGCGCCAATTGGCAACACAATGGCAACCGGATTAGCGTTAAGACGCGTTTTGAGCTGATCAAAGACGCTGAAGAAGTTTGCGCCCGTACGGTCCATTTTGTTAATGAATGCCAAACGGGGTACGTTGTATTTGTTGGCTTGGCGCCAAACTGTCTCGGACTGGGGCTGAACACCGCCTACCGAGCAGTACACCATGCACGCGCCATCAAGCACACGCATGGAACGCTCGACTTCAATAGTGAAGTCGACGTGACCGGGCGTGTCAATGATGTTGACATGATGCGCTGGATAGTCGTTCTCCATGCCAGACCAGAATGTTGTGGTGGCAGCGGAGGTAATGGTGATACCGCGTTCCTGCTCCTGCTCCATCCAGTCCATGGTGGCTGAGCCTTCATGGGTTTCACCAATTTTGTGATTGATGCCGGTGTAGAACAGGATGCGTTCGGTCGTCGTGGTTTTTCCGGCATCGATGTGTGCCGAAATACCAATGTTGCGGTAACGCTTAATAGGGGTTTTGCGAGCCATGATGAATGTGTCCTTGGATTACCAGCGAAAGTGGCTGAATGCCTTGTTCGCGTCGGCCATCCGGTGTGTGTCTTCGCGTTTGCGCATAGCGCCGCCGCGGCCTTCCGACGCGTCCATGAGTTCGCCGGCCAGGCGCAGGACCATGGATTGCTCACCACGCTTTTTGGCGGCTTCGCGCAGCCAGCGCATGGCCAGGGCGGCACGACGCACGGGGCGGACTTCTACAGGTACCTGATAGTTGGCACCGCCCACACGACGGCTTTTAACCTCGACGACGGGTTTGATGTTGCTGATGGCCGTATTGAATACTTCGATCGGTTCTTTACCGGTCTTGCTTTGGATTTCTTCGAGTGCGCCATAAACGATGCGTTCTGCAACGGCTTTCTTGCCGGACAGCATAACGACGTTCATGAATTTGGCGAGATCGACGCTGCCGTATTTGGGATCAGGCAGGATTTCGCGTTTAGGGACTTCGCGACGACGAGGCATGTTAATTCCTTGTGACAGTTCAGTTGTACCGCATATGCGGCCACGACCACCGAAAACGATGATCACTTACATGCCATGACTGACGCCATGGCTGCACGTAACCGATCGGGCCGACTGCGGCCGGATCAGAAAAACGGTTTATTAGGCTTTGGGACGCTTGGCGCCGTA
>DAHVSI010000083.1 GCA_027324645.1 Castellaniella sp.
CAGGTCGATCAGGTCACACTCCGCGCGTGTGGTGTAGCCCTGGAAGTTGCGGTGCAGGCTGCCATCGCGGCCAGCACGCGACAACTCGTCATCCGGCAGAGCAAAATGGTCCAGACCGATATACACATAACCGGCGTCCAGCAAGCGGCGGGTTGCCATCAGGAAGATCTGCAGGCGCGCTTCCGCCGTGGGCAGGTCAGCGTCGTCAATCAGCCGCTGTGCCTTGAACCGCTGCGGCAGATGTGCATAGTTATACAGGGCAATGCGGTCAGGACGCAGCCGCGCCACATGGTCCAGAGTGCGCTCAAAGCTGTCCAAGGTCTGACGCGGCAGGCCGTAAATCAGGTCCATGTTGATGGAACCAAAACCGTGCTTGCGGCTGCTGTGCAACGCCGCTTCGACCATCTCAAGCGGCTGGATGCGGTTGACTGCCTGTTGCACGTCGGGGTCAAAATCCTGCACCCCAAAGCTAGTGCGGTTAAAGCCCAGCTCTGCCAAGGCGGCCAGACGCTGGTCGCTGATGGTGCGCGGATCAATCTCGATGCTGATTTCGGCATCGTCGGTAAACGTGACATGGCGGCGCAGCAGGCTCATGAGGCGGGCCAGGCTGGCATCGTCCCCAAAAGTGGGGGTACCGCCACCCAGGTGCACCTGGCGCGTATGGCGCTGACTGCCCAGGTGCGGGTCCAGCAAGGCCAGCTCGCGCTCTATATAGTCCAGGTAGCCCATGATGCGCGAGGTATCCTGCGTGATGATTTTGTTGCAAGCGCAAAAATAGCACAGGGATTGGCAAAACGGCAGATGCACATACAGGGACAAGGGTGGCACCTGCCGCTCAAGGTGCCGCTGTGCCAGATGACGCTTGTAGGTAGCCGCGTCATACTGAGCATCAAAACGGTCAGCCGTTGGGTACGAGGTGTAACGCGGGCCAGACACGTCAAAGCGACGAATCAGCGATTCAGAAATCTCAATATCGGAAAACACCGGACCTGTGCCGGAATGGGCGGTAGTGGTGGTCAAAAACCTTGCTCCCTGTACAGCGGCAGCGCAACCGCGCGGCCATGAAAAATCCAGACTTATCGTTGATGGAAGTATTGTGACCACAATTGCCCAGAGCGCCATTGACACACATCAACAAAAGGTCAAGCACATGCACTGTTTAAACATATCGTATTATTAGTACCTGTCTCAGAGTTGTTTCTTAATCGCCCCTGCCCTTGATGTCTTTATTCCTGTTGCTTGCCCTTCCCTTTGCCGGTAGCGCCGTTGCTGCGTTGCTGCCGTCTAACGCAAGAAACGTGGAAGCCTGGCTGGCCGGGGCCATTGCGCTTGCCTGCGCCGCCATTTCTGCCGCGCAGTTTCCCGCCGTACATGCCGGACAAACGGTCGAGGCCACCATTCCCTGGCTGCCCTCGCTGGGCGTGAACCTGACCATCCGGCTGGATGGGTACGCCTGGCTGTTTAGCCAGATCGTCACGCTCATGGGCGTCCTGATTGTCCTGTACGCCCGCTATTACATGTCTCCGAAAGACCCAGTGCCCCGGTTCTTTTCTTTCCTGCTGGCATTTATGGGATCGATGCTGGGCGTGGTGGTTTCGGGCAACGTCATTCAGCTGGCCATTTTCTGGGAGCTGACCAGCCTGTCGTCGTTCATGCTTATTGCCTACTGGCATCACCGGCTGGATGCCCGCCGTGGCGCGCGCATGTCGCTTATTGTCACTGGCGCGGGCGGCCTGTGCCTGTTGGCGGGTGTGCTGATCATGGGCCACATAGTGGGCAGTTACGAGCTGGATGATGTCCTGGCGGCGGGCGATGCCATCCGCACGCACGATTTATACCGGCCGGTACTGATCCTGGTTGCGCTGGGGGCCCTGACCAAAAGTGCGCAATTTCCCTTTCATGTGTGGTTGCCCAATGCCATGGCAGCGCCCACACCTGTCTCTGCCTATCTGCACTCGGCCACCATGGTCAAGGCGGGTGTGTTCCTGCTGGCCCGGTTCTGGCCTGTGCTGTCCGGCACCCCCGAGTGGGGCTGGATTATTGGCGGAGCCGGCCTGGCGTCCCTACTTATCGGGGCCTACGCCGCCACGTTCCAGCTGGATATGAAAGGCCTGCTGGCCTATTCCACCATCAGCCACTTGGGCCTGATCACGTTGTTGCTGGGCATGAACACCAGTATTGGGCTGGTGGCCGCCGTGTTCCACATGATGAACCACGCTACATTCAAGGCATCGCTGTTCATGGCGGCGGGTATTGTGGACCACGAAAGCGGCACGCGCGACATGACCCGGCTGTCAGGGCTGTACCGGCACATGCCCATCACGGCCACGCTGGCGGTTGTGGCGGCAGCATCCATGGCCGGCGTGCCCCTGCTAAACGGTTTTATCTCCAAAGAAATGTTTTTTGCCGAGACGGTCATTGTGGCCGGTGGCAGCGCCATGCAATACAGTCTGCCGGCCCTGGCGGTGCTGGCCAGTGTGCTTAGCGTGGCCTACTCGGTACGATTCATTAGCCAGGTGTTTTTTGGGCCGCCCACAACTGATTTGCCGCGCAAGCCGCACGAACCGCCCCGCCTGATGCTGATCCCCAGCCTGATCCTGGTGCTGGGCTGCCTGGTGGTGGGCACCATCCCCAGCCTGACGGTTGCACCCTTTCTGGCGGACGCCACACAGGCCATTCTGGGGGCCAACACGCCTGATTACAACCTGCAGATTTGGCATGGGTTCACGCTGCCCCTAGGCATGAGCATCGTGGCCATGTCCGGCGGGATCCTCGTCGCCTGGCTGCTGGGTCGTTACTACCATACCCGGTGGCGCCGCACGCCCGTGCTGTACCGTGTTGAGGGGCGCAAGGTGTTTGAAGCCCTGATGGAAGGCATTGATGCCGTCACGCTCACGCTGCTGGGCTGGCTGTCGTCTGCCCGGCTGCAGGTGCAGTTGCTGCTGGTCGTGCTGGCCGCCATGCTGGTGGCCATTTTGCCGCTGCAGGGCATGCAGTGGATACCCATTGAGCAAACCACGCCCCTGCAGCCGTTTTTTGCGCTGCTGTGGGTGGTGGGCGGTGCCTGCGCCATTGGAGTGGCCTGGCGAGCCAAATACCATCGCCCTCAGGCACTGCTCATGAGCGGCGGTGCAGGCTTGGCCACGGTGCTGACCTTTGCCTGGTTGTCGGCGCCCGATCTGGCCCTGACGCAGCTGACTGTCGAGGTGGTCACACTGGTGCTGATATTGCTGGGCTTGCGCTGGCTGCCCCGCCGGCGCGCCGAGGATGAACAGGCTCTATTATCTTCTGCACGGGTGTTTTCCCGCCGCACA